>JBAQWL010000089.1:0-5022 GCA_049298895.1 Gallionella sp. | reverse complement strand
CGCTGCTTCACCCAACTTTAGTTTTACTGTCGCGCAGACTGCCCCTGTCTCCATTATGCCGCGCGCGACTGAGAATCCAGGTGATGGCGTCAGTTCAGCGACAGGTGTGGAAGACATCATGGCAATTCGCAGCGGTCGATTAGCACTGGGTAATGCACACGGTTCAGAATTGCTGGGCCTGCCTATTCCTATGACGATACAACATTGGACTGCAGGGGGTTTTTACGCGACCAATACCGATGATGATTGCACAATGATATCTGCCTCGAGCATTAAGCTGGGGCCTTATACCAAAAATTTGGCCGCATGTGAGTCGCAACTTTCACCCACTGGCGACATGTTCTTTTCGGGGGGGGAATTGCCAACGCCATTACGACTAAGCGTCCCCGGCGCAGGAAATGAAGGCAGTGTAGACCTACTGGTGAATGTGGGGGCGGCATCGGGAAATACTTGCCTCAGCGCAACTCAATCTGCGGCGACAGCGGCAGGTGTACCTTGGCTGATCACCAACACCGCCCGTGCCACCTTTGGTGTGTACAAGGGCGCAAACGAGTTTATCTATCAGCGTGAAAACTACTGATGAGCAAAGCTCATCAGTAGTTTCGACGCGAGTCAAAACTATTAAAGCAGTAAGGTCGCTTTAATAGTTTCAGTGAAAGCTGATGCGCTAAGTTTTACGTCGACACTCATATGACGGGTGCTGAGCTAGCAGTATTAACCGTTTGGTTATCCCTAAGCGGTAACGTTGTTACGTTACAACTATGCTTGCTTTGCAGGGCAGTCGGCTTTGGAGTTGGATAAGTGCCATACGCTACAAGGCAGCTTTTTGGTCTGTGGGTCGACTAAATAGATATTTTGTAAAAATATCATTGACTCCAGAGAGTTATTGGATTACTTTCACGTTAATTATGGGAATAATGAACCTTTCCAAGGTGTTCAAAGTGCAGAGTCGTGATGCAGGCTGGTTTGCCATTGGCATTGCCGCAAGTGGGGTTTACTTGGCTCAAGTCAAACAAGCGGGGGCGATGCCAAGCGTGGAGCGTTGTGAGTACCATGAGACTGGAGAGGTATCTGCTGCGCAGCTGGATAAGGTACGTAACAGTGCGAACGTAGGTAAGCATGACTTCACCACCCTGTTGTCTCCCGGGGAATATCAGATGTTGCTAGTGGACGCGCCTAATGTTCCCGTCAATGAGCTGACGACGGCGATACGCTGGAAGATCAAGGACGGCCTCAATTACCATATCGATGATGCAACCGTGGACGTATTGCTGATTCCCGCCAGCAAGTACGGCTCAGATCGCGCCCAATCCCTGTATGCGATTGCTGCGTCTAATGAAACGATCCAGAAACATATTACCTTGTTCGAGAAGGCAAACATCGATCTGGATGTAATCGATATCCCAGAAACGGCGCAGCGCAACATTGCGGTATTGTTCGAGCAGAATGAGCGTGCACTGGGGTTGCTGGGATTTGATGATAATGGTGGATTGATGACTTTTACTGCTAAGGGTGAGCTATTGTTGGCGCGGCGCATTGATATCACTATCGGACAGTTGCAGGATGCCGATGAGCAACTGCGGCGGCAGTATCGGGAGCGCGTCGAATTGGAGTTGCAGCGTTCGATGGATTATTTTGGTCGGCAGTACAATCATCTGGTGGTCAGCAGAGTGTTGGTGTGCGCGCCTGACGATATTGGGCTGGTGGATTTTCTGGGTGCTGCGGTGGAGGTCAAAGTGGAACGGCTGGAGTTGTCTGAGGTAATGGACATCAGTAAAGCCCCTGGGTTGTCCAACAGCGAGTTTGCTGCGCGGGCCTTGACCACTTTAGGGGCGGCGTTACGCCATGAAAGGCGTACCCTATGAGCCAGCAGATCAACCTATTCAACCCGATTTTTCTGAAACAGCGCAAGTATTTGTCGCTGGTGACGATGTTGCAGGCGTTGGGTTTGATCGTGTTGGGTTCGCTGCTTTTTTACGGTTATGCGCTCTATCAGGTAGACAGGCTCAAGCAGCAGTCTGAAGAAAGCACCAAGCGTTTCAATGCCGAGCAAGCGCGATTGGCGCGTTATACCGCTGAATTTTCTCCGCAGCAGGCTGAAAAAATTTTACGGGATGAAGTTGAGTATTTAGAGACAGTATTGGCAGCGCAGTCCAGGATAGTCGACACCTTGAAGTCCGGTTCGATTGGTAACACAACCGGCTATTCACAGTATATGCGCGCTTTTTCTCGTCAGATTGTGCAGGGTGTGTGGCTGACCGGATTTAAGGTAACCGGCGATGCGGCGCAGATCAGTTTGAGTGGCGGCGTGCTGGAGCCGGGTTTGTTGCCGACCTACATTCAACGATTGGGCAGGGAACAGGCTATGCGAGGCAAATCATTTTCGACCTTGCAGATGCAACAAAACAAAGCAGACGCGGGCGCGGATAGTAAATCTGCTGCGGCACATTATGTGGAATTCACGATGCATTCCATTCCTGTTGCCGAGGCCAAGAAATGAAACGCTATTGGGATATGGCGCGTACCCGGATAGACGATATGTCGCTGCGCGAACGCGCAATGATTTTTGCGGCAGCAGGTTTTGTAGTGATTGCACTTATCAATGTCGCGCTGCTGGATCCACTTTTGGAGAAGCAGAAAGCGTTGTCTGCTCAGGTGGTGCAACAGCAGGAGAAGATGAAGGAGCTGCAGGCGGCGATACAAACGCTATTGCAGGCTCAGCGTGACGAAGGGTCTTCGCCAATGCGGATACGCAGTACTCAGCTTAAGCAGCAGTTGCAAGATCTGGATGGCTATCTGCAAAATCGCAGTAGTCGTTTGGTAGAGCCGGAAAAAATGGCTGATCTACTCAAGCAGGTGTTGGGTAAGCATGGCGGGTTGCAATTGGTTGAGCTGAAGACCTTGCCGGTAAGCCTGCTTATAGAGCAAGCGCAGGCGGATGGCGCGAAACAGTTGGCGGCACCCGCGAATGCTATTACCGGGCAAGCGCAGACCGACACACAAAAGCAAATATTTAAACATGGTGTGCAATTCAGTGTGCGGGGTAATTATCTGAATTTGCTGAGCTATGTCAGTGCGTTGGAGAAGCTGCCTGCGCAGATGTTTTGGGGAGAGGTGAGCCTGGATGTGGAACAGTATCCCTATTCGGTATTAACCCTGACCCTGTACACCTTGAGTCTGGATAAGCTGTGGCTAACGGTATGATGCGCATCCTGCCAGCTTTACTTATTTTTCTGTACGCTGCTGCTGCCAGTGCTGAGAATTTTCCAGATCCCACTCGTCCGCCAGCGTGGTTGCTGGGGACTGCTAGTATGCCCGGCAATCAGGCAGGGCAGTCTGCAGGCGAAAGCCGTGCTTCGGGTCTGCAATCCACTATCATTTCCGCCTCGCGGCGAGCGGCCATCATTGATGGAAATACAGTTGAGTTATGGGGCAAGCATGGCAGTGCTCAGTTGATCGAAGTGAACGAGGGTAGTGTAGTCTTGCAGCGCGCACAGACTAAGCGAGTGTTAACGTTGTTCCCAAATGTGCATATGAAGCTGAAAGAAATTAAAACTATAAAAACATCACCAGCAAGCGAAGCGCAGCCAATTGAAATTCGCCCTGAAGCAGACGGTACGGCGGCAGAAATGCTGTATAAAAAGCGCTTGTCAGGGCATCAGGAGGAGGAAAAATGAGAATAGCGCTACCCGTAATTGCAATCCTGGTATTGCTGGCAGGCTGTTCCACGCCCAGCAGCCGCAATAGTGTGGCGGATACAATTCATCAGGAAATGGACGCTGCGTCACAGGCTAGTGTGCAGCCAAGCGAGGCCGAGGCTGTGAATGATGCATTACTCCCCCCGTTGGCGGTAGCAATGCCTAAAGTGGGAAACAAGCCGCTTGAGACCAAGTTCGACCTGACGGTGAATAGCACGTCGGTCAATCAGGTATTCACGGCGATAGTTTCCGGCACGCGCTACAGCATGTTGCTGCATCCCGAGGTCGAAGGCAGCATCACGCTGAATCTGAAAGACGTGACGGTGTTCGAGGCGCTGGAAGCGATACGCGAAATGTATGGATACGATTACAAGGTAGACGGCACACGCATTTACATTTTGCCGCTGACATTACAGACGCGGATTTTTCAGGTAAATTATCTAACCGGATCGCGTGCCGGGACATCCACGCTACGCGTGACTTCTGGTTCGGTGTCCGACAGCTCGACTGGTTCGACAGCGGGCACTGCGGGAACCACCACGACAGGCAGCGCTTCACACAGCGTGGATAGCAGCAAAGTCACGATGACCAGCAGTGCTGATTTCTGGACAGAACTCAGTGAGTCGCTGAAAGCGATCGTCGGCAGCGACAAAGGGCGTAGTGTGGTGATCAGCCCGATGTCGGGGGTGATCGTGGTGCGCGCGATGCCGGATGAGTTGAAGAATGTCACTGCATATCTCAAGGCTTCGCAAATTTCTATCGAGCGTCAGGTGATACTGGAAGCCAAGATCGTCGAAGTGCAGTTGAACGACAGTTTCCAGTCGGGGGTGAATTGGGGTGCATTCAAGAATAATCTGAACAGCCGTACTTCTATCGGGCAATTGTCAACCGGCGCCACTCTCGCAACTGCAGGGGCGGTCACTAACGGGTCGATTAGTTCTATTCCCGGTACAGATTTGGCCGTAGCGGCTGCCACAGGACAGGCCGCCGGATCTTTGTTTGGCCTGGCTTTTCAGACCAGCAACTTTGCCGCGTTGCTGAGCTTCCTGGAATCGCAGGGCAATGTGCATGTGCTGTCCAGCCCGCGCATTGCCACGCTGAACAATCAGAAGGCGGTGCTCAAGGTCGGCACGGATGAGTTTTTTGTGACTAATGTAACCAACACCACGACCACCGGTACCTCTACCACTTCCACGCCGAGCGTGACGTTGCAGTCATTCTTTTCGGGTATTTCTCTGGATGTTACGCCGCGCATAGATCAGAACAACGAAATCATTTTACATATACACCCTGCCGTAAGCCTGGTTAGCACAGTGAACAAGAC
>JBAQWL010000088.1:0-1858 GCA_049298895.1 Gallionella sp. | reverse complement strand
CATCAGGGGTTGCCACGGGATCATGCACGGATACCTTGCAGCCGAACTCCTGCAATTCACGCACGACATCCGCAACTTTTGAATTGCGCAAGTCGCTGCAATTCTCTTTGAAAGTCAGCCCCAATACGATGACTTTTGCGTTTTTGATGGGATCACCCGCACGGGACAATTGTTTGACCGTCTGCTGCGCAACGAAAGCTGCCATGCTGTCATTGATACGGCGACCGGCAAGAATGACCTCGGGATGGTAGCCTAGCATCACCGCTTTATGTGTCAGGTAGTAGGGGTCAACTCCGATGCAATGGCCGCCTACCAGACCGGGACGAAAGGGCAGGAAATTCCACTTGGTTCCCGCCGCTTCCAACACTTCAAGGGTGTCAATACCTAGGCGGTCAAAGATCAGGGCCAACTCGTTCATCAGCGCGATGTTGAGATCGCGCTGGGTGTTTTCAATCACTTTTGCGGCTTCGGCAACCTTGATTGAGCTCACTCTATGCACGCCGGCGACAATGATGTGGTCATACAACTCAGCGACTTTTTTCAATGTTGCCGCATCATCACCGGACACCACCTTGGTCACTTTCGTGATGGTTCTTTCCTTATCGCCGGGGTTGACCCGCTCTGGAGAATAGCCGACATGAAAGTCCTTCATCCATTTTAAACCGGATTCACGTTCCAGTATCGGAATGCACACTTCTTCGGTCGCACCCGGATAAACCGTCGATTCATAAATCACGATTGCATCGGACTTCATATTTTTTCCGACAATAGTGGAAGCGGACACCAAGGGAGAGAAGTCGGGTTGGTGTGCTGCATCTACTGGGGTTGGGACGGTTACAATAATGTAGTCGGCTTTGGATAGATGTGAGGGGTCGGTGGTAAAAATCAAATGTATCGCGGCATGGAAATCCTCACCGGGAATATCGCCGGATGGATCGCAGCATTTGCGATAACTGGACACCTTGCGTTCGGATAAATCGTAACCAACGGTGGTAAACTTTTTGCCAAACTCCAAAGCCAGTGGCAGTCCCACATAACCCAGTCCTACGACGGCGATAATTTTTTGATTCACAGTATTCCTTTTCGGTTAACGATTTTGCTAAAGACAGCCGAAGATAAGTGTTGATGGTTGTGTGAGTTGCATTTGTGCTTGTAATATGAAAGTCAGTTTAGCAATATTTACTTCTTATTGAGCAGGCGCCTCCAGTATTTGCTTTAATTCGCGCAGATCACTTTCTATAGTCGATAGCTGGTAAAAACTTCCTCCTGCCTGCTTGGCCAATTCAAGCTGTTCAAGCGCTGCATATAGTTTGCCCTGCCATGCGTAGCTGTAGGCAAGCGCCTTGTGCTGCTCCAGTAATTTACCTTGCATTGCGTAGGCTCTGGCCTGCAGCTCATATAATGTGGTGTCCCGGGGGTGACGGGTGATCTGTTCAGTAAGCAGTTTAACGGCGGCTTCCGTCTGAGCATTTTGTAGTAGCAGGTCGGCGTAGTCGTGTATCAAAGCACGGTGTTGCGGAAAACTTTGTATAGCAGTACGGTAGAAAGCTAGTGCTGCAGTGGGGTTATTTTCGGCGCGCTTCACCTGTCCCGCCAAAGTTTCAATCATCGGACTATTCCTGGACGTCGGGCTGGATTTGACCAGGTTGCGCAGCGTTACCATTTCCTGGGTGGCTCGCTCGACCTCGTTGTTGCGCAGCAGCGCGCCCACCAATCCGTAGCGTTGGGCGATCGGGTTGCCGTGTTTCTGTGTGTCTAGCGCATCGCTGAAATAGTTGATGGCATCAGTAGTGGTCTTTTGCGCGGAAATCAGCTTGGTGCGCACTAGTTGAAAATCCAGACTGTCTGGTACTAGCCG
>JBAQWL010000087.1:0-2877 GCA_049298895.1 Gallionella sp. | reverse complement strand
ATGGTAATTGTAAATCTTTATTGGTTAAAATATTTCTAACTGATTCATTCCCGACTTGTATGGTCATCGTAATATTAGTGGCACCATAATTTAATGTGCATTCCAAATCAAGTTCTTTGTATTTATTTCGACTAAAGGCTTTGTGCAGACATGCGAGACCCAGTGGGGGACATATAGATTTTGCTAGATTATCGTTAAATACCAAGTTCCTGGCTTTATGTTTATTATTGATAATCCCAGATAGAATCACAAGAGATTCTTTGCATAAAATATCTACAGTTAATTGATTCATTTTTCATTCTCCTTTTTCGGCAGAATTGCCGCTTTCAATACTGAGCACAGTACTCTCAATTCGTGGTACTTTCAACTCGTTCCGCGCATCAAACAAAGCCAGTTCATCCGGCTCGATCAGTTCGGCCTCGATTTCATCCAAGTCAGTCAGGTCGGTCTTGTGCACCGTGATGCCAATCGCGTCTGTCAAGGCCACGGTAATCCGCTTGGTGCCCGGCACGCTTTCGATCACATCCCCTGCCTGCAACGTCTTCCAGTTCACATCCCCGGATGATACGGCGATCTCGCCCAGAGCGCACAAGAAGAAGTGTGGAGCCTTGTGCACCTTGCCGACAATGACCGTACCGGCTGGCCGCCACAGCTTGCGCAGATATTGCCCCGGCACAAAATGATGGGTGGTGATCAGCCCTTCGGCTTGTGGCATGGTGCTCATCACACGCTGAAGCTCGTTCACTCTTTCCCGTGTGTTGATCGACAGTCCGTCCATTATGCCCACCCTCCGGTTAATGTCATCGCACCCATTTAGTAGCTCCGATATTTCAAAAACGATCCTGCTTTTATAGTTACTACCGTACCCGCTGTTTCGCTGGCAAGCTGAACTTTAATCGTCCCGGACGGTGTAGTCCCGGCTTTTGCCGAACCTCTGATTGTGGCTTGCCATGAGCCTGTAGTCGTCGGGACTCCACCTACAGCACATAACATCGCTGCCGAGATATTTCCGTTTGTGGTCAGTTCTGCGGTTGCGGATGAGGGTTGTTTGATTTGTGCCGCCCCGTCTGTCAGTCCAGTTGCCCAAGCCAATCCCGGTCTAGGCCCAACTGTAGCGGTCGCTGTTCTGGTTCTCAATACTGCTTCAAACTCGTAATCTAGGTTCGCTGCTGGCGTAAAAAATAATCCCGTCACATCAACTGCTGTTGCACTAGTAGTAGTGAAGTCAGAAGCTAGTTTGATATAAGTCCACGGATCACCACCGCCTCCCGAATGACTGTGTGAAACGATTACGCCGGTAAGTTTTGCCTCAATCTCAGCTTTAGTAATATCGGCATTAGCTTGTGCATTCGCCGGGGCATGTGCTGACACAACGTGGCCTTGGATATTGGAATTCGCAGGTTCGTAAGAACCTGATGCTTGCTTTCCATTCAAAGCTGTCTGCAAATCAGTTTGACTGGAAAGTGTACCTGTGATGCCGCCCCATGAAGCTGCCCCACCAGAATGAGAGTGTGACGTAATTACACCAACCAACTTCGCCTCTATTTCACCTTGAGTAATATCGGAGTTCTTTTGTGCATTGCTTGGCGCGTGAGCAGATATTACGTGTGATTGGATATTCGCGTTGGCTGGCTCATATACTCCAGCGTGTGCGTGGGTATTCAAGCTATATCCGCTTAAATCCTGATTATCACTCCCTGGTGCGTGGAGATTAGTCTTTTCAGCATCGGTGACATAATTGTCGTCAGTCCCCAAAGAAGCGGCTTTTGCATTCAGTGCTGATTGCAGATCGGTCTGGGAAGATAACGTGCCCGTGATAACGCCCCATGTAGTGCTGCCGCCAGCGGGGACATCAGCAAAAGCCATCCCTGTTATGACGTAGTTTTCATTAACGGTATAGACGATTATTTTGCTCATTTTATTCTGTACCACGTAGCAGAATCTGCGTCAAATACAAACTCGTAGCCATACGGCTCTACCAAACTTGCTACCAGCGTAGTGGGTGAATTTTTTATTGTTTGTCCCTTCGCTGCCGTGACTGTAAGCGCAGTGATGGTATAGGTTGAAGTGATTTTTACATTGTCACCATCACCGGCACCCGATGGCATAATCACTTCGCCTGTTGCCAGTGCGCCAGATGGGGCCAATATCAATTCCTCGATCCCGTTGGGAATTGTGATTGAAAAACCTGTGAGCGGTACCTGCACACTTCTTCCGCCGGGGATCAGCGATGCGATGATCTTGTACCATGCCGGTGAAATACGATCCTCTTTACCGACAAGAAACGGTGTTGCGGCGTTGATATTTTTCTTGGTGCTGCTCATAGCAGGAATCCTCGGCTTTGCATGAAGTCAACTGGGTGCTTTTTGCCTTTTTGAAGATTGCATGTGCTGGTCAGCAACTGCATGTTGTCGTCAGTGTTGGAGCCACCGATGGCGAGCGGCATGCGATGATCAAGATGATAATCTGAACCAAGTTGTTGTTTGCATCCGCAGGCACAGATTCCTTTTTGCAAGAGAAATAGTTTTTGCGATATGTCGCGAGACAAAGTGCCGCCTGATTTTCTTGATCTATAATTTTCTCTGTTTATTCTGCATTTTTCCGGATTTTCTTTTGCCCATCTTGCATCAGATTCCTTTTTAACTAATGGATTTTCTTTCACCCAGACATTGCGAGTTTTACGCGCTTTGTCATGATTATCAAAATACCATTTCGCGGCATCTTTTTTTGCCTTATCTGGATTTTTTGCGTATGAATTAGCCCGCTCTGTTTTTATCTTTTCCGGATTTTCTTTCCTGCGTTTAGTCATTCTAGCCAAACATGCATCTTTATTTTCTTTATAATAATTAGATGATCTAATTCTTGCACAGGGTTTGC
>JBAQWL010000086.1:0-6935 GCA_049298895.1 Gallionella sp. | reverse complement strand
TCCTCGCACACCGTGTGCAGATTGTGCTCGCGCAACATCCGCTTCACATCGTGATAGCCTTGCCCGCTGCCGGACTTCACGCGTATCCATTCCGGTTTGCGCAGGCGGTGTTGCAACGGAATGATTTTGATCGGGTTGCGTGCAGTCTTGGCCGCACCGGTTTGTTTCTCGATGGTATTCATAACATTTTCTCTTCGTATAAATTTTTTCTTGTAGGAGCGTGCCCTGCACGCGACCACCTATCCCCTACAACCAAACCGCATTCCAAAATGGATATTCTCCCAATTGCCCTACCAATTTCGCCCGCAACGGATTGGCAACCACATACCGCGCCACATCCTGCAAATCATCCTCGCTACGCAACGCATGATCGTGAAACGCCCTCGCCCAAACCGCGCCTGTTCTGCCCAATGCACGGTTCGCATGTCTGGCGCTGGCCGATTTAAGCCGGTTCACCACCACACTCAATGTATCCCGTTCACCCAATTGCAGCAAGCAATGAGCATGATCCGGCATCAACACCCACGCCAACATTTTTGCATCACCCAATAAACGCACATCTTCAAAACACCGTCCCACCGCGCATCCGGCACCAAAATCAGAAAACAGTTTTTGGCGTTCAAAGGCCGTGGTCGTAACGAAATAAACGCCGTTTGCGATTGAAACTCGCCCTTTGCGCAAAGCGTGATGTCCCTGTTGTTCGCGCGCATCCTGTTCTTTGTGTAGGAGCGCGCCCTGCGCGCGATCCCCGTTCGCATCATGCGCTTTTTGTAGGAGCGTGCCCTGCACGCGATGATTTTTCTCATTCGCAGGCATGGCCTGCTCCTACAGGGCGCATCATGCGCCTTCCACCAGCGCGATCTCTTCGTCGGTCAGGCCGTAGAGCTGGTACACCAACTGGTCGATCTGCTTGTCGGTCGCGTCTATCTGTCGTTGCAGCAGGGTCGTGTCTTGCGGTGTTTTTGCGGCGGCGAGTTGTTGATGCAGCGCGAGCATTTTTTCGACGAGCGCAACAATTTTGTCGTGACTAGCTTGGTCGGTTTTATTGGCTTGTTCGATTACTCGGATAGGGAAGCGACGCGCATCCTTAATGAGAATTTTTTGGAACCGCATCTTGAACTCATCGAGAAATTTTTTACGATGGTAGAAGGTCATTAACTTACTGTTGATGATTGCAAGCAGGTATTCCAAGCTAACCCCCGGCTTTGCGAGCAGGTTGAAAGCGTTTTGAGTATTGTAAAGCTCTTCATCAGTGATCGTTGCCCAGATACGTTTGCTTGTCCAATCAATTATCTGCTTCACTAAAATTCTTGGTTCTGTGAAATAACGCTGTTCACGAGCGGCTCCAAGCCATGGGCCATAGCTTATCCATTGCTCTTCGTTCCACTTGATCCAATATCGCCCAACATCATTGCCAGCTAACAATGGCTTGAATGTTTTATCCTTTTTGCTTGCGGCATGGAATACACGATTATCTATCTGCTCTTTCGTATGCCCCCTGTATTTGTCGTATGGGGTAAGCCCCAAACAAAAGTCTGCGCACATTTCTAGCGGCAATGTGCGATTTTCGATTTTACGAAGAATCTGATTCTCGTCGCCCCCAGTATTTAGTGACCAGATATAGTCATCAGGCTCCGACCATTGTTTCTGAGATATGGAGGCACAGCCATGTGATGCCAAAGGGTCAATTACGGAAATTCGTTCATAACCTGCATAGTTGATAACCTGAATGGGGGATGAATCTTTATATTTCTCTTGGAAGACAAGGATTACTGTATCAACTTTGACCGCCCCCGCAACAGCCCCAAACGATTCATTGGGCAAGCGAACGACATTAGAAATTCGGTAGTGGTCAACAACCATTTTTCGTAGCACACGGTAAGAATCCTGAGTTAAGAGCGCGGTAGGGACAATCATGGAATGGGCAAATCTGCTTTGCTTGCAAAGACCCAATGTTCTTTCGATGAAGGCCGCGAACAAGTTGATTCTGTTATTCGCACAAGGATAGTTCTTGAATAGATAGCTCACATCAGTTTCTGGAAGCCCCTTTATATCCACATAAGGTGGATTCCCAATCACCGCATCAAACCCGCCGGCCTTGAACACCTGCGGGAATGCGGCCTGCCAGTCGAACACGTTGATGCGTTGCGCGGCTTCGTCGTTCAGGTCTAACTGTCCGTCGTAGAAATCCGGGCCGATCAGTGAGTTGCCGCATTGGATGTTGTGCTCCAGATCGGGCAGCACGCGCTCGTGGAACAGCTTCATCTGGTTGTTCAGTGATTCGTTTGACTCTCCCTCCAGCATTTTTAGCAGCAGCGAGAGCTTGGTCACTTCCACGGCCTGCGTGTCGATGTCCACGCCGTAGATGTGTTCGAGCAGGATGCGCTTCTTCTCTGACGTGGTGAGCCGCCATACGCCGTGGGCGGCAGAATGAATGCGCGCAGCTTTGCCCTTGGCGTGTTTGTCCGCGCCTTCTTCCATATAGCGCGCCAGATACCAGTCGAGCAGGTATTGGTACGCGCCGATCAAAAATGAACCGGAGCCGCAGGCGGGGTCGAGGACGGTGATGCCCGCTGCCTGCTTGACGCTCTTGCCTTCCAGCAGTTTGCCGACGGTGTGAGCTACGATGTATTGCACGATGTAGGCTGGGGTGTAGAACACGCCGCCCGCTTTTTTGACTTCCGGTTTGTCTTCGATCACGGCGCGGTTGCCTGCCGTGAGGCGGATCACCTTGCCGAGGAATTGTTCATAGACGCTGCCCAGGATGTCTGCGCCGAGCACGGAGAATTCGTAAGGGCAATCCGGGTAATAGAGGTTCTTGAAAATCTCCTTGAGCGGCTTGTCGTCGATCTCCAGTTTCAACGTGAGTTCGTCGGGCGCCTCGGCGCGGGCTTTTTCGCGCTTGAAGTGGAACAGGCCGGAGTTGTAACGGTCGTCCGCATCGCGAAATTGCTCGCGCAATCTGGCATAAACGCCGACACCGTTCTGCAACGCCATCAGTTTGCCATACGGCTCGATGCCGCGGTCTTCGCAGATGCGCAGGAAGATGATGCGGTCTATGGTTTGCTGCACCGCGAAGTTGAGTTCGCGCTGGCTTAATCCGCCCGGACTTTCCGTAGGAGCGTGCCCTGCACGCGAATCGCGCCCAGGGGGCGCTCCTACAAGGGCGGAATTTCGCAGCGCGATGTTATGCGCGAGCAGGTTGCGCCAGTTCTCGATCTCTTCCAGAAACGCGCTGTCTACTTCGGTGGTGCCGCGCTTGCCTTTGGTGCTGACGGCGTATTTGTCGAATGAGCCTTTGAGTACCGCGTCCTTGGAAAAGATCGCGGCGATCTCATCCCATTTTTCCGCGTAGTCGCGGAAGGTGCAGTAGAACAGCCGTGCCTTGCTGGCCTTGTCGTTTTTGTCGGGCTTCTGGCGGCAATCGTAGATGGCGAATTCTTCAAAGTCGGTGACGATGGACAACGGCAGCTTGGCTGACCACGCATAGCGGCGCAACTGGAAGGCGGGTTCCACATCATCCTTGACGTTGACCGAGGGCTTTTTCGCTTCGAGGAAAAATTTGCGCTGGCCGCCGACGCGGAAGCTGTAATCGGGCGCCTTGGTGGAGTTGCCGACCTTAATCGCGTCTTCATGGATCACGTCGCGGTAGGCTTCCGCATAGCCCGTGCTGTTGTCCATGTCCCAGCCGAGCGCTTTGAATAACGGATCGATGAAATCGCGCCGTACCTGCGTTTCGTTGTATTTGCCGCTGCGGTAGGCATCGAGGTTGCGCTCGAAATTTTCGACCAGGGTCAGTACGGATTGCGGGGCGAGCATGGGCTTATCCTTCATTCCGGGTGCTGCTTCGACTCGAAATGCCGCTGTAATCCGTGAATCAAATTCTGCGCCAGTTGTGCTTGCAGTTCGTTGATCGAGGCAGTGATGCCGAGTTCGCAGGCTTGCGTGACGCGCAGTCCGGCATAGCCGCACGGGTCAATGTGTTCGGTAAGTGTTTCGGTTTCGCTCATGTGTTCTTCAAAACATACCGTCCAGTCTTATTCCCGCCGATCTTCTCGACCACTCCCGCATCCAGCAGCGGGCGCAGCAAATCCATCGCGCCCTGTCGGGACACGCCCAGCGCCTCCCATATTTCGGCGGGCGCCAGGCCGCCGTGATCGCGCAGCAGATGAAGAAGCTGCTCCTGCCTTGGACGCAACACCAGTTTCTCAGCAGATTTCACCTGCAAGGTTTGTATCCGTAACCATGCCCGTTCCAAAGTTTGCCGCAATCCTGCCGCACAATATTCCAGCCACGCGCTCATGTCTTCCCCGGCCTCGCGCACACCTTGCAGCGCGGCGTAGTATTTTGGCCGGTCTTCCCAGTAATACTCATCCACCGAAAAAATGTGGTGCGTGTCGAAGCCGCGCCGGTAAAGCTCCCACAAGGCGAGCGCCCGGCCTGTGCGCCCGTTGCCGTCGGCAAACGGATGGATGGCCTCGAAGCGGTAATGCAAGATGGCCGAGCTGAGAACCGGCGAGAGTTTTTTTGCCGCCGTGTTCCACCACTCCAGCAACTCAAACATCAGCCCCGAAACCGCATCCGGCGGAGGCGGACGATACTGCCCGACTCGCACGTTTATCATCCGATATTTCCCCGCCTCGCCCTGATCCATCACCTCACCGGCCAAAATCCGGTGCAGTTCCAGAATGTCCACATGGCGGATATTTTTTTTTGCCGCGTTTTTTTCCACGTAGCGCAGCCCGGCAAAATAATTCAGGACTTCCCGCTTGGGCCGCGCGCCGGATGCGGAAAGCTCGCGCCCTTCTTCCAAGGCGCGCACCTGTTCCAGCGTCAGCGGGTTTCCCTCGATAGCCGTAGAGGCATGGACGTTGCGTGTGCGAGTGTCTTTCTGGAGAGCAGGTATCCACGCAAGATCAACCACGGCGCTTTGAATGCGCTCGCGCAACGCCGCCACCTGCTCTACCTCAGCAAGCAGGGTTGGGGTGATGGTGAATTGCGGAACATAAGCCATGGGAAAAGGCTAATCTATAGTCAAGTATAAGTCAAGTTTTGTGTCAAGCTGACTCAAGCAACCCTCGGCGGATTGAAAGCGTCGATGGCACGGAAATGTTTCCGGCATCGAAATACAACGATTATTTCGGATGCCGCTTCGACTCGATATGCCGCTGCAGTCCATGGATCAGATTCTGCGCCAGTTCGGCCTGCAGTTCATTGATGGGAACCGTGATACCCAGTTCGCAAACCTGGGTCACACTCAGTCCGGCATAGCCGCACGGATTGATGTTGGCGAACGGGGTCAGGTCCATGTCGACATTCAGCGCCAGACCGTGGTAGCAGCAGCCGTTCTTGATCTTCAACCCAAGAGAAGCGATCTTCGCATCGCCCACATACACGCCGGGCGCATCCTCGCGGCCTTGTGCGGCAACACCGTATTCGGCCAGCAGGTCAATCACCGCCTGTTCCATCAAACGCACCAGCTCGCGCACGTTGATTTTCCAGCGGCGCAGATCGAGAAGCAAATAGGCGACGATCTGGCCGGGGCCGTGATAGGTGATCTGTCCGCCGCGGTCGATCTTGACGACCGGGATGCTGGTGCTGCGCAACAGGTGTTCCGGCTTGCCCGCCAGCCCTTGCGTGTAAATGGGGGGGTGCTGTACCAGCCAGATCTCGTCGCGGGTATCCTTTGTTCGCTCGGCGGTGAATCGCTTCATCGCGTCCCAGGTGGGCTGATAATCGACCAACCCCATCGATTTGATATGTGGAATCACAATGCCATCACCACCATCGGGTGGTCGCACAAGTCTTGATAGATCGCGTCGAGTTGCTCACGTGAGGTGGCGTGCACGGTGCAGGTCAGGCTGATATAACGTGCGTTCCTGCTGGCGCGCATTTCCATGCTGGCGGTGACGAACCCAGGATCATGTTTGATGACTACTTCCAGCACAGCCTGGGCGAACCCGGCTTGTTGCCGACCAAATATCTTGAGCGGAAATTCGCAGGGATATTCGATCAGGCTGGCTGTTAACTCGCTCATGCGGCACGCATCACGTTGCGCTTGAAATCCTGATAGAGCTGGTGCAGCTTGGCGAACATCTCGCCCGGTTTGCCTGTGCCGACCGGCTTTCCGTCCAGTGTGGTGATGGCGAGCACTTCCTTGGTGCTTGATGTGAGCAGCAATTCGTCCGCGTCAAACACTTCTGCAGCAGCGATGCGACGCACCTCATGCGGGATATGGTTGGCGGTGGCGATTTCCAGAACTACATCGTAGGTGATGCCGGGCAGCATCAGGTTATCTTTGGGTGGTGCGAGCAGCTTGCCATTCTTAACCACAAAGATGTTGCTGGCCGAGCCTTCGGTCATGAATTTGTTATCGCGTATTAAAATGGTTTCAGCGCAACCCGCATCGATTGCCATTTGACGCAGTAACACATTGGGTAGCAGTGCGATTGCCTTGATGTCGCAACGCAGCCAGCGGTTGTCTGGTGCGGTGACCGCGCCTACCCCGCTTTGCAGCAGGGCGGCCGGGGGAGTGAGCAGCGGGTTGCTCATCATGAACACCGTCGGCTTGACCGGCGGATTGGGAAAGGCGTGGTCGCGTTTGGCTACGCCGCGCGTGATATGCAGATACAGGTATTGGTCTTGCGCAGCATTTTTTTCGATGAGGGTGCGGATTATCGTAGTCCATTCCGCTTCGCTATGCGGGTTGGCGAGCTTGATGCCATTCAGGCTGTGCTGCAATCGAAGTAAATGTGAACCCAGGCGGAATGCCTTGCCCGAATACACCGGAATCACTTCATACACGCCATCGCCAAAAATGAATCCCCGATCCAACACGGAAATCTTGGCTTCCTCAATGGGCATGTATTGCCCGTTCAAATAAATCGTCATTTGGGAACCTCTAAAAATCCAGATTTGCGAGCATCCGCTACGCG
>JBAQWL010000085.1:0-10506 GCA_049298895.1 Gallionella sp. | reverse complement strand
CTGCTTGGCCAGCTTGCTCAGGCGCTCATAGAATCCGGGAGCCTGCACCAGCTTCAGAGTGGCCATTCCGGCTGCCACCGCCACCGGATTACCGGACAGCGTGCCGGCCTGGTACACCGCACCGAGCGGGGCCAGACACTGCATGATGTCGCGTCGGCCGCCAAACGCCGCTGCTGGCAGGCCTCCGCCCATCACCTTGCCCAGCGTCACCAGATCAGGCTTGATCCCGTAATGACCTTGAGCACCTTGCAGGCTGACGCGGAAGCCGGTCATCACCTCGTCCAAAATCAGCACCGCACCGTACTGGGTACACAGCTTGCGCAAGGCTTGCAGGAATTCCGGCTTGGGAGTGACCAGATTCATGTTGCCTGCCACCGGCTCGACGATCACTGCCGCGATCTCCTTGCCGATCTCGGAGAAAGTGCGTTCCAAACCGGCCGCATCGTTGTAATCCAGCACGGTGGTCAGCGCAGCGATCTCGGCGGGCACACCTGACGAACTCGGCTGGCCAAAGGTCAGCGCACCGGAACCGGCTTTCACCAGCAAACCGTCCGAATGCCCGTGATAACAACCTTCGAATTTGATGATGCGGCTGCGGCCGGTATATCCGCGCGCCAAGCGTATCGCAGACATCGTGGCCTCGGTGCCGGAACTCACCAAACGCACCATTTCCAGGCTGGGCAACAATTTGCACAGCAACTGCGCCATTTCCAATTCGGCCGCAGTGGGCGCACCGAAACCTAGTCCTTGTGCCGCCGCATCCTGCACAGCCCTGACCACGTCCGGATGACAATGCCCGACGATCATCGGTCCCCACGAACCAACATAATCGGTGTATTGCTTGCCATCGGCATCCCACACGTAAGCTCCCTGACCGCGCCTGAAGAACAACGGGGTGCCGCCGACCGAACGGAACGCGCGCACCGGAGAATTCACCCCGCCCGGAATTACTTTTTGTGATGCATCGAATAACTGCTGATTGTGCGAAGTCATGTTGTGTCTTTCTAGTTAAAAATGTTGACGTGTGAGTATGGTGCCTGTCGAAATAATTGTAAGAAATTATAAATTTGCAAACTGTCCCGCCGCGCCCTGAATATCTTTCGCGCTGAACACCGCCGAAATCACTGCCAACGCGTCAGCGCCAGCCTCAAGCAACTGTGAGCCATTGTGCAGGGTGATGCCACCTATCGCTACCAACGGCACGAAAATTTCACGGCGCGCCTGCCGCAACAGATCGGGTGTGGCCTCCGCCGCATCCGGCTTCACCGTCGAGGCAAAAAAACTGCCGAATGCCACGTAATCCGCACCCCGGCTCTGCGCTTCGTGCGCCAACGCCAGGCGATTATAGCAAGACATGCCGATGAGTTTGCCGCTGCCCAGCACCGCACGCGCGCCGGCCAGACTGCCATCAGAGCCGCCCAGATGCACACCGTCCGCTGCGACTCCTTGCGCCAACATCACGTTATCGTTGATGATCAATGGCACATCAAATTCGTCTGTCAATTCACGCAATGCGCTGGCTTGTTCCAGGCGCACCGCCTCCGTGGCGACCTTGTTGCGGTATTGCAATACCCGCGCCCCGCCCAGCAGAGCCAGCCTCACTTTGCGTAATAGCTCGACCGTATCAGGCTCGTCCGGTGTGATCGCGTATAAGCCTTTAATTGCTTGTTGAGATATGCGGTAAGACTCGACCCTTCCCACCTTTCACCCTCTCCTTAATCCTCTCCCTCAGAGAGAGGAGGCAATCGTCCACCCCAATAAATTGGTGTGGGATTATTTAATTCCTGCCGCTAATTCGGGCGTTCCGGTTGATCCTCATCCTCTTCACCTCGCGCCCAAAACAACCGGTCTGGGATGTGCTGTCCCATGCCGGGACGGAAACCCGAGCGCAGGGTTTGCCAAGTGTATTCCTGCGCTTCTTTTACCGCCTCTTGTATATCCACATTTTGCGCCAGCAAGGCCGCGATCGCAGCAGACAGTGTGCAGCCAGATCCGTGATATATCCCTGGCAGGCGAGCCCAACTATCGCTGCGCAACACACCGCGCTCAGCATACAATGTGTTGACCACCTTCGGCGTTTGCTCATGTGTGCCTGTGATCAATACATATTCGCAACCCATGCGCAGGATACGTTTGGCGCACTCTTCCAGGGTCGGGTCATCCTCTTCATTGTCCTCGTCCAGCGCCAAGCGGCGCGCCTCGATACTGTTTGGCGTGATGATAGTTGCCTGGGGGATCAACAACTCGCACATCGCATCCAGCATATCGTCATTCGCCAGTTCGTCGCCGCGTCCTGAAGCTAGTACCGGGTCTAACACCAAGGGGATATCTGGATAATCAGCCAATATCTCGGCGATGGCTGCGATGTTTTCCACACTACCGAGCAGGCCGATCTTGAATGCCGCAACCGGCACGTCTTCTAGCATCGCACGCGCCTGATCCGCCACCCATTCAGGATCTATTGCCATGACATCGTCCACTCCACTGGTGTCCTGTACGGTAATTGCCGTCACCGCGATCAGTGGGTGACAGCCCATGCTGGAAATAGTCAGGACATCAGCCTGCAAACCGGCACCCCCGCTGGGGTCGGTGGCGGCGAAACACATAACTAATGGAAACGATTCAGACATGATTCAAGCGGGGCAAAGAGCGGTAATCGACCGCGTATTCTACCCTAGGGCACCGCTAAAAATCCAACCACCTCATAATCTGGCATTCAAATAATTTGCCGCTTGAACAAACTTGGCCACAGACAGATTCTCGGCGCGTAGATGTGCATTGATACCGAGCCGGGCAAAGTCTTCCTCATTTAGATAACTTCGCAGCGTATTGCGCAGCGTCTTGCGGCGTTGACCAAAAGCGGCTCGAACTATATCCGCGAACAATTTTTCGTTGTGCACCAAAATTTCACTTGTAGGCAGCGGGATCATGCGCACCACCGCAGAGTTGACCTTAGGCGCGGGACGAAACGATTCAGGCGGCACATCAAGCAGTTTTTCCATGTGAAAGCGGTATTGCAACATCACCGACAACCGGCCATATTCCGGGGTAGAAGGCTTGGCCACCATGCGTTCAACCACTTCGTTTTGCAGCATGAAGTGCATGTCTAAAATGCGCTCGGCGTAAGCAGCAAAGTGAAATAACAATGGCGAGGAAATATTGTAAGGCAGATTTCCAACAATCCTTAGCGGTGCCGCCAAGGCAGAAAAATCGAATGCAAGCGCATCTCCGGCATGGATGATCAACCTGGAATTTGAATTGTCTTGCGGATAATCATTTTCCAGTCGTGCAATGATGTCTCGGTCGATTTCCACAACATGCAGACGATTCATTTTTTTCAGTAATGGGCGAGTCAGTGCTCCAAGCCCCGGGCCAATTTCTACCATATTATCTTCTGGCTCAGGGTGAATCACGGTGAGAATATTGTCAATGATTTGCTCATCGACGAGAAAATTTTGACCAAAACGTTTCCTGGCACGATGATTCATCTCGTCACAGTCGCCAAGCGTTTGCGTGTCTTATGCTCGACTGTTGCACACATATTTCACCATCTGTGCTGCAACTTTGATCGCCTCCAGCAGACTTCCGCCTC
This sequence comes from Gallionella sp., assembly GCA_049298895.1. Lineage (GTDB taxonomy): Bacteria > Pseudomonadota > Gammaproteobacteria > Burkholderiales > Gallionellaceae > Gallionella. Next base: position 6,914 of record JBAQWL010000085.1, on the reverse strand, counting down.
CAGCCCTGCCAGATCCTGCCAGATCGAGTGCGGTGCCATGATCCACCGAGGTGCGAATAATGGGCAGACCGAGTGTAACATTCACTCCCTGCCCGAAGCTGGCGTGCTTCAGCACTGGCAGCCCTTGGTCGTGATACATAGAGAGCACACAGTCGCATTGCGCCAGCTTGTCTGGGGTAAATAACGTGTCAGCAGGAAGGGGGGCGCTGACATTGATGCCCTCAGCTCGCAGCCTGTCCAACACGGGGATTATTACCTCGATTTCCTCGCGCCCAAGATACCCTCCTTCGCCCGCATGCGGGTTCAAGCCTGCGACCAAAATGCGCGGTTGTACTATACCGAAGCGGCTACGCAGGTCGCGTTCGATTATGCGCAGCACGTTCTCCAGCATGGGTGCCGTGATCGTTGCAGCCACATCCTTCAGGGGAAGGTGTGTGGTCACAAGGGCAACACGCATCCCTCCACCGACCAACATCATCACCACTGAATTTGTGTTGGTCAGTTCGGCGAGAAATTCGGTGTGCCCGGTGAAGGGTATGCCCGCATCGTTGATGATGCCCTTGTGTACTGGGGCAGTCACCATTGCCGAGAATTCTCTCTGACCTTGTTCATTACTTTGGCAGCCCTGCACAGCGCGGTGCAGTGTCGCCAACACGTATTCGCTATTGGCTGCATTCAACACACCGGGTTGGCACAGCTCCGCAAGTGGCACATGGATCACCGACAAATTGCCGCGTTGCGCAAGCTGGTTCTGTCCTGGTAAATAATCCTGAACACGCATGCTGATGCCAAGTTGCGCAGCACGCTGAAGTAGCAGATTCTTGTCAGCAATGACCACGAAGGGGAAGTCAGGCGGCGCAGCAGTAAGCTGCACACACAGATCCGGTCCTATGCCGGCCGGTTCGCCGGCAGTGATTGCCAACGGTTTAAAATGGGCTGCGGCACTCACCGTCTATTCGTTCAGTGGGATTCGATACTCTATATAAGCGCGGTCACGCAGTTGACGCAGCCAATCCTGATACTGCTCGTCCGATTTGAATGTACCTATCGCCATACGGGCTTGCTGGCGTCGTTGTTGTTCGCTGATATCGGCAGAACGTCGCTCCAGCACCTGGATTAAATGCCAGCCAAACTGTGTTTGCACTGCCGCAATCATACTGGGCTGCAGCTTGTTCATCGCCTCTTCAAATTCAGGCACTGTCTGCCCCGGGGAAAGCCAATCAAGATCGCCACCCAGTTGCGCGCTGCCATCCTGTGAATAACGCTTGGCCTGCTCGGCAAAATCTGCACCGTTTTCGATGCGTTTTTTGATCTCCATCAGCCGGCTCTTGGCTTCGCTTTCCGGAACAATCTCGCTGGTCTTGATCAGAATATGCCGCGCATGAGTTTGGGTAATCATCACTGCCGCGTTCCCGCTGCGCTTGTCAACTAACTTCAGAATATGGAAACCGCTCGGGCTGCGCAAGACTGGAGTGATTTGACCAGGGTTCAAGTTTTGCAGCTCACTCATAAACAGTGCTGGAATACTATCGCTGGATCGCCAACCCAAGTCGCCGCCCTTAAGCGCATTATCGGCATCAGAACTTCCCGCAGCTACTTGTGCAAAATTGGCTCCGCTCTTCAACTGACTCAATGCCTGCTCGGCGCGCGCTCTTGCCGCCTGAATATTTTCCGCGCTAGCCTGTTCAGGCACCACCACGAGGATGTGTGCGAGAAAAACCTCTTCTTCCGCGCCCCCCATCCTGGCTTTGTTGGAAAGATAGTTGTCCACCTCAGTGTCGCTAATGACCAGCTTGCTCTCGACCTCGCGCTCACGCAAACGCGTGGAGATGATTTCGCTGCGGATCTCTTCCCGGAATTTCTTGAAATCCACTTCATCCGCTTCCAATTTAGCGCGGAACTCCGCCAGCGATGGGAAGCTGTTTTGCTGAGCTATGCGTGTAATGGTCTGATCCAGCTGCGTATCATCGACCCGCAAACCACTCTCGGTGGCGAACTGCATCAGCAACATTTCGGTGATCATGCGCTCAAGCAACTGCCTTTCCAACACCTCGGCTGCGGGTAGCGGCGTGCCTTGTTTTTGCAACTGACGTACTACCATACGCAAGCGGTCGTCCAACTCGTAGCGGGTGATGACATCGTCATTAACTACCGCCACAACGGAATCGATTACCGAGACGAGATGTTGCGGATCGGGCTTGCCCAATTGCAAATTATCTGTTTTGACAACAGCTTTCGATGGTTTGACTGACGGCCTATCGGCAGCATAGGCCGCTTGCAGGATGAGCAATGCACAGCTCGTCATCAAAACATTCATTATTCGCATCATCTTCTTTCAGTAGTCAGCGCAAAGCCCACTTATGGATTAGTCGCTTTCTTGTCGTTTAATTTGGTATAACCGGACACGCTTTGCTTAAGCAAGCTCAAAGGATCGGAGCCTATCTTGACCATGTCATTCAGTTCAAGCTGCACGAAGAAGCCGATATTGGATTGTTGCGTGGCGGTGGCGAAGCGCTGCGCCACGAAGCGTAGCATCCAACAGCTCTGATTATACTCAAGCCCGGCAATTGCCTCCAAAATTCGGGCGTCCTGCAACGAGTAGTTCCAGCGCCCCACCCCATGCCAGCGGCTGAATAGTGGCCATTGTGCCGAAATATCGACCTGACGCAGAGTGCTACGTATAAAGCGATAGCCGAAATTCAACGCCTTGCCAGCTTCAGGAAGATAGTGAGCAGTGATGTTGTACCGTTGTGTATGTGACTGGTTCGGATCGAACTGAAACTCACTATCCAATGACCACGCATCGGTTACCTGCCCTGCAACCGCCAGCAGAATATCCGATTTATTGAGTGTTGTTGCTGGCGCGACCAGATTCACTTGAGGTGTAGTGAAACTAAACCGTTCGCCCAGCATCACTTTCAAGCGCTCCATGCCATTCCCCTGTTCAAGCAGGCGAGATGTCATCGCCAGCGTGACGTGATTGGCATCACCTACGCGGTCACTCCCGAAAAAACGGTTCTCGGTAAACATCTGTGTAAAGCTGAAATCTGCCTGTGCAGTATCAAAATTTGGCAGCATATCTTGGTCTTTGTAGGGTATACGTACATAAAAGGCGCGCGGTTCCAGCACCTGCACATACTCGTTGCCAAAAAAGTTCCATTCACGCTCCAGCACCATGCCACTATCCACGCTCAGGATGGGCAAGGTACGTGAAGTATTCGTCAAAGTTGTGACAGTGTTGTCTCCCATCACGTATTGGGTATTGTGCAGACTGATTTTAGGAGTGACATAGAATGCCGGATCACTCACCAACGGATAGCTGACACTGGGATTGAGCACCAATCTTTGCCCATTCGGTGAGGTGGGATGGTTAAAATCAACAAACTCGCCGACAAAAGAGAAGTTCGCGCCGGAAAGATTCTGCTGCGAATTGAGTGTCACTTGCGGTAAACGCTTATACGGCTCAACGATGGGCGCAGCTGGATCCTGAAGGGTTTGGAAGCGTTGCACGCGCGCGGCGGCATTCCACCAGCCCGCGCTATAATTGAACACGCCCTCCTGCAACAAGTTTACCTGGGAAGTGGTATTCACCGCGTTAGCCAAGTCCCTAAAATAATCGTCATCAGAAACATGGTTATAAGTGATTCCGCCATTCCAACCCGCGCTGAAAGCCTGGTTGTGCTTCATAGCAAAACGGTTACGGCTATTTTTCGTCAGCGCGTCATGGGGTAACACACCCACCTGCAGTTCACCGCCATAATTCGCCTCCAGATAGCGGAATTCGTTGTTGAGCATCAAGCCGCGCTTAAGCATGATGCGTGGCTCAATAGTAACATCTCGATTCGCCAAGATATTCCAATAGTATGGCAAGGTCAATTCACTACCACCATTGACCGTACCGCCAAATATTGGTGCCAGAAAGCCCGACTTACGCCGACCACCAAGCGGGAAATCCATCCACGGCGTATAGAGGATGGGAACCTGCATGAACTCAATCCAGGCATGGCGGGCGACGCCAACCTGTCGGCTTTTATCGATTTCCAGCTCACTCACCTTCAACATCCAATCCTGATTGCCTGCTGGGCAGGTGGTATAACTGGCCTTGTCCAGTGAGTAACGCTGCTTATCCAGAATATGCATCATATCCGCCGTGCCTCGCCCATCATTCTCCGCCAGGAAATACTCCGGTTGCTCCATGGTGCCGATGCTGGTATCAAGGTTAAGTCGAAGATGAGGTCCACCCATAGTGCTGCCTTGCTGTTCCAGCACCACCGAACCCTGCGCATCAATATCGCGAGTATCATGGAAATACCATAGCCGATCCGCGCGTATTGTTTGGTCGCCCTTGTTCATGAGCACTGACCCTTGTGCTTGTATATCCTGCGTATCCTGAAAATACAGCAATCTATCCGCCCTAATCGACTGGTCATTCTTACGCAATATCGCGTTACCCACGGCTTCAAGTTGCTTCCCTTTTTTTCCCTCCAGACTATCCGCCTCAACGACTGCGGGGCCCTCCTGCACGATTTCGGTCATTGCCAGCAAGCCCTTGTCCACGCTCAACTCGGGCGATGCCGCGTACGCAACTGAGTGACGCGCAAATACGCAAAGTAGACAGATGAGAACCGAATGGAAGAGAAACCGCATAACGCGCTACAAATAGTAAGGTGATAAACTTCCGCCAGTTTACCATTAAGTATCATTGAGAGCCCGACATGCAGCGCCAACAACAGCTTGCCAATTGGCTGCACAGCCAGTTCCCCGACGAAACTTTTGTGCTCGCACTCGCTTCTGCAGATGCCAGTTTCCGTCGCTACTTTCGCGCCACGTTCGATAACCGCAAGCTGATCGTAATGGATGCCCCGCCTCAAAACGAGGACTGCCGTCCGTTCCTGCACGTGGCGGAATTGTTCGAGAATGCCGGAGCGCATGTCCCGCAGGTGTATGCGCAAGACCTCGATCAAGGTTTCCTGCTGCTATCCGACCTCGGCGACACCACCTATCTGCAAGCGTTGAGTGAAAAAAACACTGATGTCGTGAAAGAACTTTACGGTGCGGCCACCGACGCGCTGATCAAGATTCAGCTCGCCTCGAACGACAACGAATTGCCACCCTATGACGCAGCACTGCTGCTGCGCGAGATGCGCCTGTTCCCTGAGTGGTATATCGGGAAACATCTCAATGCCACGCTTAGCGAAGCACAAAATGTCAAATTGGAAACAGTATTCGCGCGCATCCTCGCCAACAACCTTGCCCAACCGCAAGTGTATGTTCACCGCGACTATCATTCGCGCAACCTTATGTATATCGAATCCCCTCTCTCTAACTCTCTGGGTGGAGCAACTAGCCATGCGACTAGGCTGCCAAAAACCGCAGCCAAGTCGCTGGTTATCCCGCAAGCGGGGAGAGCGGAGCGAGGGGGGCGGAGCCGGACAATCGAGAAAGGCAATTTTCTAACCTCGCCGGGCATACTGGATTTCCAGGACGCAGTGTATGGCCCGATCACCTACGACCTGGCTTCGCTGTTCAAGGATGCCTACATCCATTGGGAGGAAGCACAGGTGATCGACTGGCTGGTACGCTACTGGGAAAAGGCGCGCAAAGCCGGTCTGCCGGTACACCAGGATTTTTCCGAGTTCTATCGCGATTATGAATGGATGGGCGTACAGCGCCATCTCAAGGTGCTGGGAATCTTCGCACGGCTATACCACCGCGACGGCAAAGATGGCTATCTGAAAGACCTGCCGCTAGTGATGGCCTATCTGCGCGCCGCATGCGCACGCTATATCGACCTAAAGCCGCTGCTGAATCTGCTCGATACGTTGGAGCCGCAAAATACCAGGGAAGGGTTTACCTTTTGAAAGCCATGTTGCTCGCAGCGGGTCGTGGAGAGCGCATGCGCCCTCTCACCGACCACACACCCAAACCGTTGCTGAAAGTAGGCGGCAAGCCACTGATCGTCTGGCACATCGAAAACCTGGTGCGCGCCGGGATTAACGAGCTTGTGATTAATCACGCTCACCTCGGCGCGCAGTTCGAAGAGGCATTAGGAGACGGCAGCCAATTCGGCGCGCACATTCAATACTCTCCCGAAGTCAAAGCACTGGAAACCGCCGGCGGCATCGCCAACGCCTTGCCGCTGCTGGGCAATGAAACCTTTGTGGTGGTCAACAGCGATATTTATTGCGACTATGATTTTGCGCTTTTACCTGTATACGCCGCTTCATTGCAAGCCAACGGCGATGCCGCGCATTTAGTGTTAGTGAGCAATCCAGATCACAATCTCAACGGGGATTTTTATTTGCATGGGAACCGCATCACGCCCAACTTTCCTAACCTCACCTTCGGTGGTATCGGCATCTACCGCCCCGATCTATTCGGTCACATCCCGCGCGGCAGCATCGCGCCGCTGGCCCCATTGCTGCGAGCACAAATCGCCCTTGGCAAAGTCAGCGGCGAGCATCACCAAAGCTTATGGGTGGATGTAGGCACGCCTCAGCGCCTATCCGAACTCGACAGCCAAATTTGTTCATTGCAAAAAATGTCCCGTACGCAGCACAATACGCCATGAGCCTAGCCCCATACGTGCAACGCCGCACCCGCCTGCTGGAAATAATGCAGCGTGGTATCGCCATCATCCCTACCGCGCCGGAGATGCTGCGCAATGCCGACACACATTACGCCTATCGCCACGACAGCAACTTTTATTACCTGAGCGGCTTCACCGAACCAGAGGCGGTGCTGGTATTGATTGTCGGTCAAAGTGAAAGTGATCAAACCCAATCTATCCTGTTCTGCCGCGAAAAAAATCTGGAGCGCGAGATCTGGGACGGACATCGTTATGGTCCCGACGCTGCCCGCGAACAATTCGGTTTTGATGCGGCTTATTCCATCGATCTGCTGGATGAAAAGCT
>JBAQWL010000084.1:0-4397 GCA_049298895.1 Gallionella sp. | reverse complement strand
CACTCCACTAGGTCGCCAGCCCAAGAACTTTTGGCCGGGCACCCGAAAGACGGCAACCAAGTGTCTGGTTATTGGCTATCTCGGGCTTTGCGTAGCCATCTGACTAGGTCGGCAAACTACGCCGACCTAGTCATTGGTTAACGTTAGCCAAGTCGCTGGTTATAGCCACCAGTGCCATGCGCCTTTATAAAAAATTTCTCGACGGCGTACCGGAGTATCTTGCGCGCTATTACTGGTGGGCGTATCTGTGGCACTGGGGCATCTGGTTTTTCGATCACCAACCCGTTATCAACGCGATCCTGTTCGGCCATTATGATCGACTGTTAAAACGAACGCTGGCGCAAGTCGAGACCAGATTGGATGCCCGGCTGCTGCAACTGACCTGCGTATACGGCAAGCTCACACCGTCGCTGCTGTCCAGCACCCGCAATGAAGTTCATTTGTGCGACGTTGCCACCGGTCAGTTGCGTTTGGCGCGGCGTAAGACGCTGCATGCTGCGGATCGCTGCCATTTGGCGCGCATGAATGCGGAAAGTCTAGGCTATCGTGAAGATGCGTTTGATCAAGTGATCGTTTTCTTCCTGTTTCACGAAATGCCTGCCGAGGCACGGCAGAAAACCTATGCAGAAATCGCGCGTGTAGTGCGCCCGGGGGGCTCGGTGCTGATCACTGAATATGCCGCAGCCCCACATCGACACTGGCTATATCGCTTCACACCACTCCGCTGGCTGTTCGGCCGACTCGAGCCTTTCCTGCCGGGATTTTGGCAGGAAGACGTGACTACAAGATTAAGCGGTGCGCTCAAGCAATGTGGCAAGGGGGTGGATGATGAGCCCATCATTGAGTATTGCTTTGCGGGTTTTTACCGCATCATGCGTTTCAATATCGCAGCTCGCTGAGCTTGCGTGGCTGGTCTTTCTCCAACCAATTTTGCAGAAACGTCCATTGCTCAAGCTCGCGCTCGGCAATGTGATGTGGCAGATCGAACAGGGACTTTCCCTCGAAGGCAGCGTTCACATAGACCTGCGTCTCGCGCAGGTAAGCCAGTACCGGCAGGTCTAGAGTGGCGAGGAAATATTCCAATGCATGGGCAGCCCGGGTGCGCGCCTCCATGCGCATACCGATTACGCCGACGTGACACTTGGTATGGTACTTTTTCTTTTCCTCAACCAGTGTCTGCAGAAAATCTCGGCTGGCATGCAGGTCAAACAAGGAGGGGGTGATAGGCACAACGATTCTGCCGGGTTTTTTGACGAAGTCAAAGGCGAGTTTGCTTCCGGGAAGCCCAGCGGCTGAATCTACTACTAGCCAATCGAAAGGGCTGTCATGCTTGATGTTGTGTTTCAACGCGCTTACCGGCGGAAGATTTTCCGGGCGTGTCGCGATCCACAAGGCGGCGGATTGCTGTTTGTCCATATCGAGCAAGGCCACACGTTTCCCGCAATTGGCCAGGAATCCAGCGATGTTGACTGATAGTGTGGTTTTGCCACAACCGCCCTTGGGATTTGCAATCAATATCGTTTTCATTTTGGGTTCATTTCTCCCGGCAATTGGATATGGCTACTGCGTCTGCCAGCCTTGCTCAGGCCGGATAGATCGCGCTCTTGATGTCTGAGAGGAACGCCGGCACGTTGTTGCGTCTGAACGATTCTACCCGTGTTTGCAGCGCTTGTTGGTTGCTCTTGGTGATCAGCTTAGCTTTGGTCATCGTGGCTATCACTCGTTAAAGGGCTTGAATGTTGGGTTAATGAGGCGAAAATGATACCATCACGCAAATTTTTTTGTAAAACAGCCGGGCTGTTTTTTCGGAGAGCAATATGGCTGGACATAGCAAGTGGGCGAATATCCAACACCGCAAAGGTAAGCAGGATGCCAAGCGTGGCAAGATATTCACCCGTTTGATCAAGGAGATTACCGTGGCGGCCAGGCTGGGCGGCGGTGATCCGACGGGTAATCCGCGCCTGCGTCTGGCGATGGACAAGGCTTATTCCAACAATATGCCCAAGGATAACGTCGAACGCGCCATCAAGCGCGGCAGTGGCGAACTGGATGGCGTGGAATATCAGGAACTGCGTTACGAAGGATACGGCATCAACGGCGCAGCGGTGATGGTAGATTGCATGACTGACAATAAGACGCGCACTGTTGCCGATGTGCGCCATGCTTTCACCAAAAATGGCGGCAACCTTGGTACCGATGGTTCGGTGTCGTTCCTGTTCAAGCATTGCGGACAGATGATTTTTGCACCCGGTACCGATGAGAATGGGCTGATGGAAGTCGCACTGGATGCTGGCGCAGAAGACATCTCCAGCAATGATGACGGCAGTATCGAAGTATTCACCGCACCACATGATTTTGTGAATGTGAAGCAGGCTTTGGAGGCAGCAGGCTACAAACCGGAATTTGGCGAAGTTATCATGAAGCCAACCAATGAGGTGATCTTCATTGGCGACGATGCGTTGAAAATGCAGAAGTTGATCGACGCACTGGAAGACCTGGATGATGTGCAGGAAGTTTATACGACGGCGGTGATTGAAGAATGAGGACTGAGGAGCGAGGACTGAGGACTGAGCAAGACCTAACCCCTCCCAACCTTCCCTTGTCAGATGGGACATGAGGTTCGTCCTGACAAGGGGGAGCTAGAGGGGGGGTGGTTTTGATCGCCCCCCCTTCTGCAATCCGCATCCTGGGCATCGACCCCGGTCTGCGCATCACCGGTTTTGGTGTGCTCGATATACAAGGCCAGCAGTTGAACTACATCGCCAGCGGTTGCATCCGGACACCGGACGGCGAGTTGCCGGAGCGATTAAAAGTAATACTGAATTCCTTAAGTGAGGTGATCACCCAACATCAACCCGATCAGGTGGCGGTGGAAAAGGTATTCGTCAACGTCAATCCGCAATCAACTCTGCTACTCGGACAAGCGCGCGGCGCGGCGATTTGCGCGGCGGTGCTGGCGAATTTGCCGGTGGCGGAATACACGGCGCTTCAAGTTAAACAGGCTGTGGTCGGTAATGGTCATGCCAAAAAAGAACAGGTGCAGGAGATGGTGCAGCGCTTGCTGAAATTATCCGGCACGCCCAGCCCGGATGCGGCAGACGCGTTAGCCTGCGCGATCTGTCATGCGCATGGCGGACAAGGCTTGGGCGCGTTGGTGACAGCGGGTTACCGCGTGAAAAAAGGGAGACTGGTTTGATCGGAAGGCTGACTGGAATATTGCTGGAAAAAAATCCGCCGCAGATACTGCTGGACGTGCAAGGTGTGGCGTACGAGCTGGACGTGCCGATGAGCACGTTCTACAACCTGCCAGTGTTACACGAGAGAGTGATATTGCATACACAACTTATCGTGCGTGAGGACGCACATCTGTTGTACGGATTCCTGAGTAATGATGAGCGCGTCGCGTTCCGCCAGTTGCTCAAAATCAGCGGAGTCGGTCCCAGGCTGGCACTTTCCGTGCTGTCCGGTTTGAGCCTGAATGATCTGGCTCTGGCGGTGGTAAATAAAGAGGTTGGTCGTCTCACCAAGATCCCCGGCGTGGGCAAGAAGACTGCCGAGCGCTTGTTGTTAGAGCTGCAAGGAAAGTTTGTGGTGAGTGGCGCAGGCTCACCGCAAAGTACGCCTGCGGTGTCAGCCGACAACGACATCGTCAACGCGCTGCTGGCGTTGGGTTATAACGGGAAGGAAGTGGATTGGGTGGCCAAACAGTTGCCCAAGGACAGCAACGTTTCGGACGGTATACGTCAAGCGCTTAAACTTTTGTCCAAATCATGAAGCCTTAAGCTATTATCCAAAACATGATCCATAGTGACAATCTCTCTGCTGAGCCGCACTCAGACTTTAGTCGGATGGTCACACCTACGCCTGCTTCAAAACAGGAGGAGGTCATGGAGCGTGCGCTGCGCCCCAAACAGCTCGACGAATATGTCGGGCAGGAAAAAATACGCGGACAATTAGAGATATTCATTCAGGCCGCGAAGCAGCGCAAAGAGCCGCTCGACCATGTGTTGCTATTCGGTCCGCCCGGCTTGGGCAAGACCACGCTGGCGCAGATCATCGCGCGTGAGATGGGGGTGAACCTGCGCCACACGTCCGGCCCGGTGCTGGAGCGCGCCGGGGATCTCGCCGCGCTGTTGACCAATCTCGAACCGAATGACGTGTTGTTCATCGACGAGATTCATCGCCTGTCGCCAGTGGTGGAGGAGATACTCTATCCCGCGCTGGAGGATTACCAGATTGACATCATGATCGGTGAAGGGCCAGCGGCGCGTTCGGTGAAGCTCGATCTGCCCCCGTTCACGCTGGTGGGCGCGACCACGCGTGCCGGGATGCTGACTAATCCGCTACGTGACCGCTTCGGTATCGTCGCCAGGCTGGAGTTCTACACGCCGCAGGAG
>JBAQWL010000083.1:0-11164 GCA_049298895.1 Gallionella sp. | reverse complement strand
CGGTACAGGTACTCGCCACGTTTTAAAAATTGCTTGGCGTTGATTAAGCGATCGAGGTGCTCGATTTCCCGCGCATCCAACCCGGCTGGCAGGCATAACTCATGCAGACTGCATGACGAGCATGCTGTTCTAAGTGATTTTAAATTAACGGATTGCAGCATAAATATCGCCACAAGACGGCGCTGAAGACCGGATTTGACGCTGAACACTATGACATGAATATTGATATAGATCAAATTGCCCCCCGGGTTTGGCTGGCATAGTCCGCTTGCGCCAAACGGTGCTTTTTGGGGAAAGCGATGATGCCAATGGACAGGCAGGATATTCAAGCACTGGAAGTGGATTTAGAGCTGATTCGTAAATTGGATCGCAACGGTCCGCGCTACACGTCCTATCCCACGGCAGATCGCTTTGTCGAAGCATTTAATGCCGACAGTTACAAGACATGGGCGGTCAAGCGCAATATTGGCGGTGTTCAGCGACCGCTTTCAATTTACGTGCATATCCCGTTTTGCAATACTTTGTGCTTTTATTGCGGTTGCAACAAGATTATTACCAAGGACAAATCCAAGGCAGCGGTGTATCTGGAATACCTCAAAAAAGAAATTGCTATGCAAAGCGAATTGTTTCAGGGCGATTCCGATGTTACTCAATTGCATTGGGGCGGTGGTACCCCAACTTTCCTGAGCGACGAACAAATGAGCGAACTGGTGGGAACGATACGTTCCCACTTTCGTTTAGTTGAAGGGGGAGAGTATTCAATTGAGGTTGATCCACGCAAAGTCTGTGCGCAAACCATAGGGTTGCTGGGTGAACTGGGCTTTAATCGCATCAGCTTGGGGGTGCAGGATTTCGATCCGGAAGTGCAGAAAGCGGTGAACCGTATTCAAAGCGAAGAGGAGACGCTGAGCGTGATAGAAGCGGCGCGCCGATCCGGCTTTAAATCGGTCAGCATAGATTTGATTTATGGCTTGCCCAAGCAGAATATCATCGGGTTTAATCGCACACTTGATCGCATCATTGCAGCCAACCCGGATCGCCTGGCAATTTACAATTACGCCCATTTGCCGGCACTGTTCAAACCGCAACGCCGCATCAACGAGGACGAGTTGCCTTCGGCCGATACCAAACTCCAGATACTGAGCTTGGCGATCAAGCGTATGACCGATGCAGGCTATGTGTATATCGGCATGGATCACTTTGCTAAGCCGGGCGACGAATTGGCGGTGGCGCAGCGCATGGGTCGGCTACACCGGAATTTTCAAGGGTATTCCACACATGCTGATTGCGACTTGGTCGCGCTTGGCATAACCGCTATTGGCAAGGTCGGTCCGACTTACAGCCAGAATTACCGCACCTTGGAAGAATACTACGATAGCCTTGACAACAATCTGCTGCCGATAATGCGCGGACTGGAATTGTCTGCGGACGATCTGTTGCGCCGCGACATCATCCAGGCATTGATGTGCCACTTTGCTTTATTCAAAGAGGCGTTTGAGATTGCATATTTAATCGACTTCGATAGTTATTTCGAGCAAGAGCTGGCGGAGTTAAAGGCATACCAGAATTACGGATTGGTCAAGCTGGAGAACGGTTGGATCACGGTAACAGCTAAGGGCCGGTTGCTGATTCGAAATGTCGGCATGATTTTTGATAAATACCTGCGCATTAATCAAGAAAGAAAAATGTATTCAAAAGTTATTTGAGTAGATGGGCTGGTTGAAATTTATGGAGCGCCGCGCAGTAGAAATGTGGGGTGTTGCATAAAAGGGTAGTAGTGAAGCAGATTAATTTGTTTGAAATATTTGATTTTAGAGGAGGTACGGTGTGGAAACGACACAAGTGAAATATGATTTCGAGGTGGTTAAATGGTTTTCTGTAATGGCGGTCGTTTACTTGGTGGTGGGTACGCTGTTAGGGGTTTATATCGCTTCCGAGCTGGCTTGGCCATTTCTTAACTTTGATATCCCGCAGATTTCGTTCGGCCGACTGCGTCCGTTGCATACCAATGCGGTAATTTTCGCGTTTGGCGGTTGTACTTTGATGGCGACCGCATTTTATTCGGTGCAACGTACCGGCAGTACCAATCTGTGGAGCAATAAGCTCGCCTGGCTGACTTTCTGGGGCTGGAATTTGATCATTGTCTCGGCCGTGATTACCCTGCCGCTCGGACTGACTCAAGCCAAAGAGTATGCCGAACTGGAGTGGCCGATAGACATTCTGATCGCCATCGTGTGGCTGGCTTTCAGCTTTAATTTCATGATGACCGTGGCCAAGCGCAAGACTTCGCACATTTATGTGTCAAACTGGTTTTTCATGGGCATGATGGTCATGATCACTTATTTGCATGTGGTCAACAGCTTGGCGGTTCCGGTCAGTCTGTTCAAATCCTACTCGGTATTCTCCGGCGTGCAGGATGCCATGATCCAGTGGTGGTGGGGTCATAACGCAGTGGGTTTTTACTTGACCGCTGGCTTTCTCGGCATCATGTATTACTTCGTGCCCAAGCAGGCGGGACGGCCGATTTTTTCCTATCGCTTATCGGTGTTGCACTATTGGACGTTGATGTTTGGCTATGTGTGGTTGGGAGCGCACCACTTGCAATACACCGCACTGCCAGACTGGACTGGCTCCTTGGGGGCAGCTGTTTCACTGGCCATGATTATTCCATCCTGGGGTGGTGCGATGAACGGCATGATGACGCTGTCTGGTGCTTGGGACAAACTGCGCACTGACTATATTCTTCGTTTCATGGTGGTGTCCCTGGCGTTCTACGCCATGTCCACTTTTGAAGGGCCTGTAATGGCGGTCAAAACCGTTAACGCCCTGTCGCATTACACCGACTGGACGATAGGTCATGTGCACTCCGGCGCCTTGGGTTGGGTGGTCATGGTGTCTTCTGGCGCGATCTACCATATGGTGACACGGTTGTGGAACACTGAAATGTATTCTTCCAAGCTGGTGAACCTGCATTTCTGGATGGCCACAGTGGGTGCGGTGATTTACATCACCGCCATGTGGGTGTCGGGCATCATGCAAGGCTTGATGTGGCGGGATTACGATGAGTTCGGCACGCTAAGCTACACTTTTGCCGAGTCAGTGGCGGCGATGCATCCCTATTATGCGATGCGTGCCGTGGGGGGGCTGATCTTCTTCAGCGGCGCAGTGGTCATGCTGTTCAATGTGCTGATGACCATACGCAGCGCCAATTCCGTGTCCAGTATACGCGCAATTCCAGTCAACAGTTAACAACAGGAGCTTATGACATGGCTGACAAAATTAATTCTACTAAGCTGCAAGACAAATTAGAGCGCAATACCTTTTTCTTACTCATCATGTTGATGGTGCTTTTGTCAGTGGGTGGTCTGGTGGAAATCGTTCCGCTGTTTTATCTGGATGACACTATGGAGCACAACCAGCATCCCGAAATTCTGTGGCAGCGTAAACCCGGTATGGTTTTGGCTGACTGGAAACCGGGCGATGGCGTTCGGCCATACACGCCGCTGGAGCAGGCGGGACGCGATGTATATATCCGCGAAGGTTGTTATTTGTGTCATTCGCAGATGATCCGTCCGTTCCGTGATGAGAAAGAGCGCTATGGCCATTATTCGCTGGCATCAGAATCTATGTATGACCATCCTTTCCAATGGGGTTCAAAACGCACAGGCCCGGATCTAGCCCGTGTTGGCGGAAAATATTCCGACGAATGGCATACGCACCATTTGCGGGCACCACGCTCAATGGTTCCTGAATCGGTGATGCCCAACTATCCATGGCTGGAAAAAAACTTTATTGATGGTGAGCAGCTGACCAAAAATTTACGTGGCCTGAAATCGGTGGGTGTGGCGTATACCGAGGAAGATATCGCGCACGCGCAAGCAGAAGTGCAAGGCAAAACCGAGCTGAAAGCTGTGGTGGCGTTCTTGCAGGTGCTGGGCACTATGGTCAAATTCGAGGAAGGGAAGGAATACCGTGACTAATCTGGCGAATTATTTCCATACTGAATGGGCGGCGCTGACGCTGCATGACTGGATCGGCATGATCATCACGGTTGCCGTGTTTTTATTAATGATTGGCGCCTATGCGTATGTTCTCGACCCAAAACGCAAGAATGAACTCGAAGCGCAACGGCATATTCCCTTGGATGAGGGTCATTTCGAGAAAGGAGAAAGATAATGAGTGCAAGGGATGATAAAAATAGTCCGGACGGCGGAGCGGATACAGGTCATGTATGGGACGACGATTTGCGCGATCTGACCAACCAGCCGCCGCAATGGTGGCTGCTCGGTCTGTATGCCAGCGGCATATGGGTGATCGGATATGTCTTGCTGTACCCTTCGCTTCCGCTCGCCAACAGCCATACCAAGGGATTGATGGGTTGGACAGCGATCAAGGAATACAAACAGGATAAACAGGCGATTGATGCGGTGCGCGAGCCCTATGAAAAGCGCATCAGGGAAATGGATGCGAAGGATATCCTGGCCGACAAGGAGCTGGTCAATTACGTGACACGTTCGGCTAAAGTGCTGTTTGGAGATAATTGTTCCCCTTGTCATGGTGCGGGTGGACAAGGTAACCCCGGTTACCCGGTGCTGGCTGATGATGACTGGCTGTACGAGGGCGGCATTGCGCATATTGAGGAAACCATCACCACTGGCCGCCATGGCATGATGACGGCGCACGGGGCGAGTTTGTCAGCCCAGCAAATTGAGGATGTCGCCAAGCATGTGCTGGCGATGAGTAGCGGCGGCGAGTATGCCCCGGGCAAGGAAGTATTTATGAATAGCGATTGTGTCGGGTGCCATGGCACGGATGCCAGGGGCAACACCGATATGGGCGCGGCCAATTTGACCGATAGCATTTGGCGTTTTTCCGGAACGCTCGAAGCGGTCAAATACACCATTACCCACGGCGTCAATGATCCCGGCGATCCCGAAACTCGTTCTGCCCAGATGCCTAACTTCGGTACGAGCGGCAGACTTTCTGCCACTGACATCAAGAAGCTGGCGGTATATGTGCATGAGCTGGGAGGGGGCAAGTGATATTTGCCATGGACTTGCATGAGGCACAGTGTTTGCAGGCCGTCTTACTGGCTAATCGAAACCGTATATGTTGATGCAGGGAATGAAATTACGGCAACCGCCGTTGGCAGTGCTGCCAGAAAAGAAAGTTACGACGGGAGGGAAAAATATTCCCGCTGACCGGAGTGACAGCGTTAGTGGCTTGTATCACGAACTGGATCATTGGCAGCTCAACACCGGCGGCAAGACTATCCATGCCAAGCGCATGGCGGGGCGTTACCGCAGCATCAAGAACATCACCTCGCTGTTCTGGCTGGCGTTTTTCTGTGGCCCTTATCTGCGCTGGGAGGGCAGGCAGGCGGTGTTGTTCGACATTCCCGGACGGCAATTCCATATCTTCGGCATCACCATTCTGCCGCAGGATATATGGATGTTGTCTCTGGTTCTGTTATTTCTCGCGATTACCTTATTCGCTGTCACCTCATTTGCAGGGCGAGTATATTGTGGCTATTTCTGTTTTCAGACGATCTGTACTGATGCTTACACTTGGATCGAGCAAAAGCTGGAAGGCAATCCGACCCGCCGTTACAAGCTGGACAAGGCGCCGTGGAGCATCACAAAAATCCGCATTAAGGCAAGCAAACACTTGCTGTGGTTGCTGATCGCCCTGCTTACCGGGGCGAGTTTTGCTGCATGGTTTACCGATGCTTTCCAGTTATGGCATGACTATTTCACTTTGCAGGCCCATGCTTCGGCGTGGGTCGTGCTGGCACTGTTTACAGGTGGGACGTATGTGTTAGCCGGTTTTATGCGTGAGCAAGTATGTTTCTGGTTATGCCCTTATGCGCGCATTCAGGGAGTGATGACTGATCGACAAACGATTATGCCCACCTACGATTTCACCCGTGGCGAACCGCGCGGGAAATTATTGAAAACGGCCAGCGCGAATGGCAGCACAGCGCGCGGTGACTGTATTGATTGTTTTCAATGCGTGGCAGTTTGCCCCACCGGCGTGGACATACGCGTTGGCCAACAGGAAGGTTGCATTACTTGCGGTCTGTGCATAGATGCATGCAATACGGTGATGGACAGGATTTCTCGCCCGCATGGTTTGATTCGCTATGCCTCGCTGGATGCTATTGATGGAAAGCCGTTTAAAAATATATTGCACCACCCACGCATGCTGATTTACCTGGCAATTATGTCACTGGCTTTTGCCGGAATAATGTACGGCTTGACGCATCTCGGGGCGCTGAAATTACAGGTGATCCATGGCCGCCAGCCGCTGTTTGTTCAACTCAGCGATGGCGCTATTCAAAACAGATACGATATTAAAGTGCTAAATAAAACCGGCGAGGATATGTATGTGAAGATAAGCGCATCCAGTGTACCGGGGCAGCAACTGACCGGTGCCGACGAGCCGCTGTTGGCACATCACAATAAGATCTCTGCCTACACAGTGTATGTGCGTATTCCGCGTGAAAATCTGCCTAGTGATACGACACCGATTGAGTTTCGTGTGGGAAGCCTGGAACAGGGCAAAATTAATGCCACCTATAAAAGCGTGTTCATGGCACCGCGCAAATAAAATCACACAGTTAAAAACCTACTCCAGTTATTTGGCAGGAATCGATTATGAATAGAAATCTTCTGACATTGCTCGGCATTTCCCAGGATAGCAAGCAGGCTTTACGTAATCCATGGGTGCTGGGTTGGGTGGGTTTTGTGATGGTTGTGCTCGCGGTGAACGTCGGATTGATCATGTTGTCGCAGTACAGCAATCCGGGTTTGGTGGATAAAAATTACTACGATCATGGCCGCGATTTTGAGCGCAATGCTCTGAAGCAAACCGCCGCACGCGCGTCACTCGGGTGGGAAGCGCGCTTGGAGACGCCCGAACATATCGTCGTGGCACAGCCGGTGTCGTTGCATTTCACTGTGATAGATGGTCGTGGGCTGCCGTTGTCAGATGCAGACATCACCATCACCGCTTACCGGCCAGCAGACGCGGCTGCGGATTTTATGGTGCCCATGCGCCATGTTTCATCCGGGCGCTATCAAGCCGACATCAGTTTCCCGTTAAAAGGAACATGGGATTTGATCGTCAAGGTGAAGCGCGGAGCGGATGGATATGATCTCACGCGCCGCGTTTCCGTCCATCAGGCATGAGCACTGTAGCGGCTCCTTTTAATGCCTTGTATGGCTCTGCCGGCTGCGCAGAGGGAGTATGTTTTCATTGCGGGCTGGCCGTGCCGCAGCAGCAGGCGATAACGTCGGAAATCGACGGTGCAAGGCAGGCATTTTGTTGTGTAGGCTGTAAATCGGTGTGTACGGCAATTTATGAAGCGGGGTTGCAGGGATTCTATCAACGCACGCCGCAGGGCATGCTGCTGGAGCCGCCGCCTGTGCCACCTAACGATCTGTCTTTGTATGATCTTGATGGTATACAGGGAGAGTTCGTATCTGATCTGGGAGAGTCGCGCAGCATTTATTTGTTGATAGAAGGCATGCATTGTGCAGCCTGCGTGTGGCTGATCGAGAAAAGTATGGCGACACTGCCAGGTATCATCCAGGCCAGCATCAATCTGTCCGGAAAGCGCTTGAGCGTGCGCTGGGACAACCGTCTAATCAAGTTGTCGGAGATCATCCGCCGTCTGGGAGAAGTCGGCTACGGTGCCGTTCCTTACGATCCGGAAGCGGTCGCGGGCGTGTTAAAAAAACAAAACCGTGCGCTGCTGATGCGCATGATATTCGCCGGCTTTGCCACGGCTAACATCATGCTGGTGGCAATTGCGCTGTATAACGGCGCCGACAAGGGCGAATTTCGCCAGCTATTCCATTGGGTCGGCTTGGTCCTGGCTACGCCAACTTTGTTTTATTCCGGCTGGCACTTTTTCCGCGGGGCATGGACTGGCCTCAGGCAGCTGCATCTCACCATGGATGTGCCGATTGTGATTGGCACCTCTGTGACCTATTTATATTCGGCCTATGTGACGCTGGCCAAACCAGCCACAGGCGAGGTGTATTTTGACACGGTGGTTAATCTCATCTTTGTCATTTTGATCGGACGCTATCTGGAGGGCTCGTTCAAGCAGCAGGCCATGCTGTCCACGCAAAGGCTGATGGATTTGCAGCCGCGCGTGGCCACCGTATTGCGCGATGGTGAGGAGCAGGTGGTGCCGGTGCGTGCAGTGCAGATAGGCGAGACAGTCTTGATCAAACCGGGTGCCAACATCCCGGTGGATGGTGTGGTGTGCGACGGATGCAGTGCTGTGGATGAGGCGATGCTGAGCGGCGAATCGCTGCCTGTGACCAAACAGGCGGGGAGCAGCGTGTCGGCGGGAACAGTCAACGGCAGTGGCATGCTGGTGGTGCGCACCGCGTGCGCCCTGAAGGACACCGCGCTGGCACGCATCATTCGGTTGGTGGAGGAGGCGCAATCTTCGAAAGCTCCGATTCAGCGTATCGCTGATCGCATCGTGCCCTGGTTCATATTCGTGACACTGCTGCTGGCGGCGGCCACATTTATCGGGTGGTTGCCCACCAACCTTGAAATGGCTTTGATGGCGGCTACTTCCGTGTTGATCATTACCTGTCCGTGTGCGCTGGGCATGGCAACGCCCCTATCTATTGCCGTGGCTTCCGGCTTGGGTGCGCGTCGTGGCATTCTGGTAAAAAGCGGTGAAACGCTGGAAACGCTTTCCAGCGTGACGCATTTTGTATTCGATAAGACAGGAACCCTGACCCGTGGCCGCCTGCAAGTGCATCAGGTAACCGTGTTGCCGCATTTGCAAGCGCATGCCATATTGCGCAAGGTTGCTGCGCTGGAGCGCTATTCCGAGCATGGCGTTGCGCAAGCCATCCTCAACGAGGCCGTGGCGCAGGGAATAACCCAAGCTGACCGCGCCGAAGCAAATGATTTTGTCAACGCGCCGGGTTACGGGGTGCGCGGTACGGTGGATGGTGTAGTGGTGCTGGCTGGGACCGCAGCCTGGCTGGCGCGCAATGGTATCCCTGCAAATATGGAGTTGCAGCGGCAAGTGGCTGCACTGGAGCAGCAGGCCATGACATGCGTGCATGTGGCGATTGGCCGCGAGCAGGCGGGATTCATCTCGCTGGCCGACGCGTTGCGTCCGGATGCCAAAGCGCTGTTGGATAATTTGCGCGCCATGGGAATGCGGCTGACCCTGCTCAGCGGTGACCGCAAGGCGGTTGCGGATTCTGTCGCCGCGCAATTGGGTGATATGGATGTGATTGCCGAAGTGCTGCCGCAGGACAAGGATCAAGTGATCCGATCATTGCAACAGCGCGGTGAAAAAGTTGCGATGGTGGGCGATGGCGTCAACGATGCCCCGGCATTGATTCGTGCCGATGTCGGTATCGCAGTAGGATCCGGCACCGATGTATCGGTGGAAAGCGCGGGCATCGTTCTTACCGGGAGCGATCTGGATAAAGTCCGCCAAGCCATGCTGCTGTCGCGTAGTACCTTGAGCATTATCCGCCAAAACATAATCATGTCGCTGACCTACAATGCGATCATGGTGCCGCTGGCGATGCTGGGGCTGGTAACGCCGCTGGTGGCGGCTATTGCGATGCCGGTGAGTTCTTTGTTGGTTATTGGTAATGCGGCGCGGCGGCGCAATACGTTTGGAAGAAGTAAATAATATGGAAGTCATTTACACCCTGATTCCAGGCATGATTTTTTTCGGTCTGGTGTTTGTCGTCGTGTTGTTCTGGGCGGTGAAAAAGGGACAGTACGACGATCTGGAGGGCGATGCCAGCCGTATTCTGATGGATGATGATGATATTCTTCCTCCACAAATGCGTAGCGGAACGGATGGCAGGAAGACTCCATGAAATATGATGTTTCATCACAAGATGCCAAGCGTGCGGCGCACCCGCACGAACTGATCCTAGTTAACCTGATTCTTAACCACGTATTCTTCTTCGTTTCGACTTTGGGCCTGTCCGGGCCCTATCCTCTTCTGCCGCTGATGGTTCCTACCATTTCCGTCAGTATATTGGCGTTTATATTTTGGCGCGCAAATCGTGAGCACACTCGCGACTCATGGTTTGTCAGCGCACATTGGCAAATTTGCGCGCGGCGCAGCCGCATTTTCCTTGCCATGCTGGCTGGCGCCTGTCTGCTATTGCTGCTGGGCTGGATGGGATACATTTATCTGCACATGGCGAAGGTGCTGGTACTGGCTTTATTTGCGGTAGCCGGCCTTCCGGTCATGGTTACCATGCTGGTGTTGGTGGTGCTTGAGTCGGAGGCTTTGCATCAGGCGCGCAACGGCAGTTTGCCGCAGTGGGCGGCCCAGCGCTTTGCTGCATCAAAAGAGCCGGTATCCAATTGAACAAATCAACTGCCGTTTCCAGGATTATTCAAGGGCTGATGGGCAGCACTGTTTTTTTGGGTGTTGTTGCTGTTGCGATGTTGCTGCTGGTTGCGGGTGTGCTGATACCGGGAGAAAGTCCGTCTCAGGTCGCCGAGTTGCCTTGGCAAATTGAGCATGGCTCAAATGGCATGCGCGTTTTTGGTTTGACCTTGGGGCACAGTACGTTGGGCGAGGCGCAAAGCAAATTTCAAGAGCAGGCTGAAATCAGCCTGTTTGTTTCCGATGCCGGAAAGTTCGCGGCCGAGGCGTATTTTGATCGAACCAGCTTGAGTGGTCTGAGCGCTAAAGTGGTGTTGACCGCAGCGCTGCCGCAATCGGAATTGCAGGACATGTTCGAACGCGGCCTGCGCACCAGTGCGCTGGGCAGTGGTCGCAAAGTCGAGCTGCATCCTGACGACAAAGATAAAGTGCTCTGCGCTGCGATTGCCAGCATTACTTATCTTCCTGCGTCTACGTTGGATGAGGCGCTGATTGTGCAACGCTTTGGCACGCCGGCCAGTCGCGTGCGTGAAGAAAAAAATGATGTGCTGCATCTGCTCTATCCTCAATCAGGGCTGGACATTGCGCTGAACAGAAAAAACAAGGCGGTACTGCAATATTTTCCACCACAGGATTTTCCGGTGCTGATGGCACCGTTATTGGCGTTATCACCAGCAGATTAGACCATGGACGCGTTTTTATGGCTCGCCATGATTTCGGTGTTTACTGCCGGGCTATTAAGCGGCGTGCACTGCGCTGGCA
>JBAQWL010000082.1:0-5340 GCA_049298895.1 Gallionella sp. | reverse complement strand
CTCATCCACTTGGCTTAGTGGGTCTGTTTCCTCATCTGTTTTTCCTTCGTCAGCTTTCTTTTCCGTGGCGGCGGCGGATTCATCCGTGGCGGCGGCGGGGGCGGCTTCAGTGGATACAGCGGGTTTTGCTGGTTTATCACCACGCAGTTCTGCTTCGCGTGTGGCGGCATATTCCGCCATGCTGGGTTCGCCGGCCGCATTGGTAGCTGCGGCTTTGGCTGGTTCAGCTTTCTGGATGTCTACGACTACGGGTGCAGCAACAACTACTTTGCTTGATTCGGGCATGGTTTTCTCCACGGATTAGCCCAGTGGTCCCCACTGGTAAGGTAATTTTGGACGACAAAAAGCCCAGTCGCGCCGGGTGGCGTGCTGGGCTTCAAATTCGATTCTGGTGAGCGATTCATCTTGCTCCGTCTGCGGGATAGTCACGCCATCACGGCGTTACGGTGTTCAATCTACATCAACAATTTACAAAATGCAATGTATTCATGCTCAATGGAGCGTTCTTTGAGAGATTGCGATAATGATCGCCAGTATCTCCTCATCCTCGATCTGCTGTTCCAGGCGCTTGCGCTGGTATTGCATGAGCGCGGTGCGGTTGTCCAGATCAGCGTGTTGCACGTACTTGACGATGCCGCCGGCTGGTGTTGATGGCGGCACTACTGGCGGGATTTCTTCTGTTGGTGTAGTTACACTTCCAAAGTCCCACGATACGGGACTAAATGACTCAGTGCTGAATGATCCTGAGTCCCACATTACGACACCAATGTACTGCGGAACTTATCTCCAGCAGTTCCATCGCCTTTCAGGTCAATTCCGTTGGTTTGTTCCATGTTTGCAGCAATAGGTGTCACGGCAGCAGCAGCGAGTATATCGGCTGGTAATGCCGCCATGCTTGCTTCCAGTGTGTCTGTGGCAAGGTCGATAGCGGCAAGTCTGGTTGAGTTTGCATCCATCTCGGCTCTAATTTGCTGGACAGTAGGATAGCTGCCCCCGCCGAAGTCCCCTAGTCCGCCAGTAATGAGATAAGCAACCGACATTATGTTGCTCTCGTAATTGCGGTTGGCGCTGTTGCACTATCCAGCGTAAAGGTTTCAGCCGTGGTAGTCCCGTTGAACTTTTTGATAGTTTTAGTGGTTCCGCTGATTGCTGCTTCGCCGTTATGTGCCAGTATTTCACACAGAGCTTGCGCAAGTGTCGGCGCCGCGCCGTAGGCGCGATAACTCTCGGTCATCTGGGTGGTGTTGATTACCCCGGCGAGCGTAGTACGTTCCCCGCTGGTTAAAGTGATGCCAGCGTTAATCAAAGAAACGATTGCATCCGTTGCCGCGATAATAAGCGATTCGTCTGCCGGGTCGGATGGAAGATTACCCGTTTTACCAGCTATTGCCGCAAACCCGTTCGCTCCATTTGCCAGTGCATAAGAGTCTCCGGTTTGTGGAGTATGTCCGGTCAATGTCGTTATGGTAGGAATAATCGCGCCAGTATGAGTAACTCCGGAAAGCACGATTCCTGTTGCTGCCGTAATGTTGGTCGGTGTTGCCAAATCGTCAATCAATCGTGCTTCAATGCGCCATTGCAGATTTATTTGCTTGATGCTGCCATGTGTAATACATACAGTCATAATACCAACTGTATCGGTATGTGACGTACTCAAGGTAAGCGAATAAAATCCATTTTCTGCCTCAGTTATTGTCACAGTCATTGCGCCAAACGCACCACCATTTTTGCTGATACGCTTGGTGAATCCACCATCCACCAAACCAATGACACCATCCCCATTCACGTCATGCGCGAAGATCAGGATTGGTGTTGACGTACTTTGTTTTATTGGATACATCAGTTAATCCCCCCAAAAATACGGCTAAACACTACCCTGAATAATGAGCGGCTCATCGCTATCAAAGTAACCGGCGGAGCGGGATCAATTATTATCAACCTGTTTATAACAGGCGGGAATGGTTGTGAGCGTCCTAATCTTGCCATCTTGAGCTCCTAATAAGTACCAGCGCGATTCACGGCTTGATTGGCTTGATATATTTTTGCAACAGAGTTAGCAAGTTCCCACCCGCTCCCGCCATTCCAAAGCGCAGCAATATCCGAATCCAGCGGATTGCCATTTGCTATGCCCCACGCATCCAGTATTCCCTTGAATTGATGATCGCTGCCCCCGTTGCCGCTATCCGAACCGAGCCTGAAATTATTGCTGACCGTTTGCGGTGTAGTAGGACCTATTGCTCTTACTGTATAGGTAGCTCCGTCGAGATTAAAATAAATCAATCCAGAAGTCGCATCAAACCACGCAATGAAAAAATGCCAATTAGTATCAGTCAGTGGAATTGCAATATAATTTTGCTGTAAACCGCAAACAAAATATAAATTACTGGCACTGATCTGTATTATCCAATCAGTACCTGCGGCGGTTCCGTCGTAGAAACCGCCGAGAGTCTGGTATGTTGTATAGTCTGTTGCCTTAAACCATCCCCATGCAACCTTTGAATTCGCACCGAACGACAGATCAGAATTCGGTGGTAAGTCTGCATAACAGTTACCATTAACGGGTGGGGGAACATCCCAGCCTGTCGTCCTGGTGGCAAATGAAAAAGCCGTATTCAATATGAATTGTGAGCCATCACCGACTTTCCCGGCAACCGGGGTTGGTTGTAGTATCGGACTGTTCGTATTACCTGCGCCATTATTCACCTGCAACTTTGCTTGGTTGTTTTCCCTGTCGAATTCAAGCAACACAAAATACCATGTATTTGATGTTGGGATACCCAGCACTGTATCTATCGTTACAGACCCGGCGGATAAAGGTTGGCCATCGCCTGCATCTATGTCGATACAAAATCTGTTGGCGGTCGGATCATAGTAAACATTGAATCCTGATTCTGTAACACCTTGACCACCAAAATCATTGACTAATTGCCCCCAGAACACTTGTTGGGAAGCTAATGAAGAATAGGGGTTAAACTTGTTGTTTATTTTCACCCAACCGGCAATAGTCATCGAAGATGGACCGCTCTGTAAATCTGTGCTCGGAGAGGTTTTGGTCAGGGTTATATCTTTCCACAGCGTAAATCCCCTGCTTGAATGTGTACCTAAACCCGCCGTGATGCCATAAGTGCCGATACCCCCGGAACCAGTTATGAACGAGGTGATAAAATATGCCGTTACCATGCCGATGCTGGGGGCATAAAGACGCATTCCAATGGCTATCGTTCCCAACGCTACCGCTGTAACGGTTAAAACATCAGCGGTGGTGCTGGCAGTACATGAACAAATATCGGAACTGGTTGAAAGTGTTGTCGCATTGTCTCCCGCACCATTGGGGCCGGTAGTATCCCGCGTTGTCGGAAAATTTCCATCGGACGTTAAATCGTTGCCGCGACCCGTAGCGTCAGTATAAGTACCTGAACCACCTGCTTCATCGAGAAGATAATAGACTTTCGCATTTTGTAATGTCGTCGTAGTGGAAAATGGCCAATATTCTCCGCCGGCCAGCGCGGATTTTTCTCCAGATGTCAATAACCTGTCCCATTTACCCCAACCTTTCAACGATCCGAAGACCTGCTGGTCGGAATACCAATCGATGGCGCTGTTTGCTCCCATCCTGAACGGCAACGTGCATTGATTTATCTTGAGATGAGTATCCAGAGAATTTCCGTAGATCGACCGGTCTGCGATCTTCGACGAGGTGAACGGGTCGCCCATCGGCCAGAACGCCCTGATGTCGTCCAGTATCGAGACACCAGATTCGCTGCCGCTTTCGCGCAGTCTCACGATACACCCACCTCCGGTATTAGCAGTAATAGTCCAACCGCACACGGCGGCTGCGGTTGCAGTTCCGGCAGTGCAAAGCGCTTCACTGGAAGCCCCGCCGAAATCATTACCTAATAACGTTGAGGCATTTGTAACTGGTAGATTCAATACTGTCCCGAATGTTGCAGAAGTTGCCGTTATCGTAGGAACGGTCATTGTTCCGGCATCTGATGGCTTGCAGGCAAAGTGACAGATCATATCACCGGCAATTATGCCCACATCTGCGTCCATCGTCATAGACAATGATGTGCCGCTGGAAGTATCAGAACCTTTCGCGGCTACCGGAGTTACCCAGGTCGCCTTGGTTTTTTTGTAGGACTTGATTAGCGCAATATTGACATTGCCATCAGTCGTAATCGTTGGGCCGGTATCTCCTGCAACAAATTCACGATAGTAGACTTTCCATACTACCGAACCCGTGTCAAGTCCCATCGCCACCGTTCCGTTTGCCCCAGAGCCTGCTGACAGTAACGTCCATCCAGAAGGATCGGTTATGGTTTCATCGTATTGTTTGCCACCGATGAACAACAGCATCATATCTCCCGCGACGGTGCCAGCAGGGATAGATGTGGCTATACTGGTCTGTCCAGCAGCCCAACCGCCAGCGCCGCGCAGGTAAATTGACACTTAAAACTCCAGAACTACATAGCAATTTGCATTAACAGTAGCGGCTGCCTTTACGCGAATGCGTAACGCATTTCCTATGATTAGTTTAGGTTCGCGTCCAAGCGGAAACTGTTTGACATATTGTGCAGATGGCGCAATCAATTGATGATCGAATACTTTAGTGGCCGTAATCGTTCCCTCGGCGGATGCTGTATATCCGCTCGCTGTTGTACCAAGCGTAAGACCAGCGATCGAAGCAACTGCGCCATCAGCACCATCATATTTCATAATGTCCGCGTCAGCATAGGCAGTGACAGTGCCAAATACCGTACCGGTATCTATGAGTTCAACGGCAACAGGAGCAGCAGCAGAATATCCATCAAATTGGATTCCCCATTCGATTATGCGACATGTATTGAATGGTTTTAATTGCAATAATGTAATGATTGCAGTTCCAGTGGCTACCGATGGCATAATTGCTGTTGTCGGCATCGGCCCATTGTGAACTATTAGTATCTGTCCCATATTAGATTCCTTTCAATTAAACAACCAAAATTTGGAGAAACCGCATCGGTTATCGACGCAAGATAAAGATGATCGGAGCCTGCCCACGAACCGTTGCTGGCTTTTAACCGGCCTTTATGGAATGTTGTTACGTCGCCTCTCATTTCGGCTCCTTAAAAGTGCCTTGCGGCGTTATTGTGTTTCAACTTGCGGCACTACACGCTTGATGCGCCCGTATCGTGGACTATGCCGATCCGTTTCATGCTCGATGTCGAAGGCCACGATCTTGCTTTCCTCGCGGTGTTGCTCTGGTGCCGGGATGGCGGAAAGTTTGCCCAGCGCGTCCGTCACAGCCCGCATGGTTTCATCGTGTGCCTTGTGCATATCCATCATCGCGGCGGCCATGCC
>JBAQWL010000081.1:0-2001 GCA_049298895.1 Gallionella sp. | reverse complement strand
AAAGCCGCCCATCCCTGCCAACCCCGATTCATGGGGCTGCATGATATTGGGCGATCACCAGCAAGGTGACACCCACTTTTTGGAGCATCGTGTTATTTTTCTTCGCGGCCTTCGTGTTCTTCGTGGTTTAAATGCCGTTTCGTAACTACTCAGGTATCCACCAGACGCTCTGATCTGTGATCAAGCAAAGCGGGGTAGAGGCGGAGAGCCATGGAATGCCGGGGTAAGGGCGTGGAAGAGATTGTCACCCCGCTTGTGCAGGGTCGCGAGATAGGAGCGAATGGTGCAGAAGGTATCGAGGCCGGATAGGGTACGGAAGCCACCGGAGATTTTCTGTTTGACTTTGGGCATGCGCACATCGCGTTCGGCGATATTGTTGGAGAAGGGAACACCGTGATCGGTCATGAAACGCCAGACATCGCCGGCATGAACGCGCAAGCGGTCGAGCAGGTTGAGCGCTTTGCTCTGCTTGGTTCTGCCGCGCTTGCCGGACGGCGGGGCGCGTGGGTTGGCGGCTTCCCCGTCGGCAAGAATCCGGGCATGGGCGCGGCGATAGTGCGCGATGCGATCTTCCGCCAGCGGCCCGCCGGTCGCCGCCACCTCGCGATGCGCCTCGAGCAACAGGCCGATCAGGCACTGCGCCCAGGCTTGACCCATCTCCCCGGAGACGTAGGTCAGTTCGCGCAGATGGTGGGCATTGCACAAACCGTGCGTGCAACCCAGATCGCGATACGGTTTCCAGCCATCATGAATCAGCGTGCCCGTGAACGCGGGCAGAATTCCGAAAGCATCGAAGGCCTTCCTGCCCCGGTTCGCGTGAGCGCCGATCCAGGTCAGCGTGGCGGTGGACAGGACATGCAGCCAGTGGAGCTGGCCCGCCACGCGCATGCCGGTCTCGTCGGCGTGGGCGACGGGAACCGTTTTGAGCGCCTCGCCCATCGCCCATACGATGGGAGCCAGGAGCGTCCCGGCTTCCTCGTGGATCGCCAGCACCGTGGCATCGGACATCGGCAGCCCGAACAGATCGCCCGACAGCGCGCCGGTTCGAGCCACCGGCATCACGTGATGGTGGGTCAGATGCACCGCCGCTGCCTTGATGCGCGGCCCGTATTGCACCGGCGCAGAAACTGCGGCGGGAAACTCGCCCCGATGCACCTTCCCGCAGAGGCATCTCGCTTCGAGCAGCCAATGCTCGGTGACCTCGTGACGCAGGGGCGGGATGTCGAATACCTGGCGGGTTTCGGTGGCCACCGCGCAGGCCAGAGGGCGATGGCAGGCATCGCAATGGCCAGGCGGAGAGTGGGTTTCGATATGATCCGGTTGCGCGACTTTCTTCAGGGTGTGACCAGTGTGCCCTTTCTGTCCACCGGTCGGATTCTGTCCCGCACGGCGCTGCGACTTTGGCTTGGGCTTGCAAAGACCGTCCGAGGATGGCGGCTTGCTGGAGTTACGGCTGTTCTGCGCCAGCCGCCCTTCGAGTTCGGCAACCTTGGCGGCCAGCGCAGCCACTTGCGCGAACAGCGCCCGGATCAGGTCGTCTTTTTGGGCAACGCTGAGGTAGTCAAGATCGGGCAAGGTTTCCATGCCCTTGTTTATCGGCATCTGCTGCCATTTCTTAAGACAGAAACAGCGTTGCTATTGCGGGCTACCTGAGTAGTTACCTAAAATGAAAATATTAAGTTAGCGCTTATGCGCGAAGACGGGGATCTAGGTACTTGATTTTGCTGGGTTCCCGCCTACGCTGGAACGACAAAACCGAATAAATCCGCGTTTTCCTAAACCGGACGAGCCGGAACCAAAATGTGATGGTTTTCGTAGGTCGGATGAGCGCAGCGTTATCCGACATGGATGTATCGGAAGGCGCTACGCTTTTCCGACCTACAACTACTATTTGGGTTAATATTTTAATTTTCGGGTCGGAAGCGGAAGTTGGAGCAAACACTGCGGCTAATCTACGGTATTGGTGCAAACCCGGCGATCTGTTGCAGCAGCACTTCCTCC
>JBAQWL010000080.1:0-3307 GCA_049298895.1 Gallionella sp. | reverse complement strand
GTGCCGAGCTATGGCTTGCAGCCAATCACCCAGAGACCCGCGAGATACGTGCGCATGTACTGGGCGCCAACGTCCGCTCGCAGAAGCTGTTCTCTGACGCCGGATACCAGGTTAAATCCACCAACTATTCAAAAAGATTGCATTGAAAATGACTGAATCAATCAAAATTGCCAATAGGTTTATCGGTGGAGCCTATGCTCCTTTTGTCATTGCCGAGATGTCAGGCAATCATAACCAGTCGCTTGAGCGAGCGCTGGAGATTGTCGAGGCGGCGGCCAGGAGCGGTGCGCATGCGCTGAAGATACAGACCTATACACCGGATACCATGACGATCGATCTTGACGAGCGCGAGTTCCATATCGGCGACCCCAACAGCCTGTGGGCGGGTACCTCGCTCTATAAGCTTTACGGCGAAGCCTATACGCCCTGGGAATGGCACAAGCCTATCTTCGACCGGGCGCGCAAACTGGGCATCATTCCATTCAGCACGCCATTCGACGACACAGCGGTGGACTTTCTCGAAAGCCTGGAGGTGCCATGCTACAAGATTGCGTCATTCGAAAACACCGATCTGCCGCTGATCCGCCGTGTGGCGGCTACAGGTAAACCGCTCATAATCTCCACCGGTATGGCTAGCATCGCCGAACTGGATGACACCGTGCGCGCGGCGCGAGAGGCGGGTTGCGAAGACCTCATCCTGCTCAAATGCACCAGTACCTACCCCGCGAGTGCAGAGAACACCAACATCCTCACCATCCCGCATTTGCGCGAGTTGTTCGATTGCGAAGTGGGCTTGTCCGACCACACCATGGGCGTGGGCGTATCAATTGCCAGCGTTGCACTGGGCGCTACGGTCATTGAAAAGCACTTTACGCTCAACCGCGCCGATGGCGGTGTGGACAGCACTTTCTCCATGGAGCCAGCCGAGATAGCACAACTGGTGGTGGAAACCGAACGTGCTAGGCAGGCACTGGGGCAGGTGAGCTATGGGCCGACTGAAGGGGAGAAAAAATCCATCCAGTTCCGCCGCTCGTTGTATTTGGTGAAAGACCTCAAAGCTGGGGATGTATTGACGCGGGAGAACTTGCGCGCGATTCGGCCAGGGTTGGGGCTCCCTACGAAGTACCTGGAAGTTGTGCTAGGTAAATCCGTGAATCGAAATGTGACTCGCGGAACGGCGTTAGCGTGGGATATGCTTTGATATTTATGCACAACTAGTAATCGCATAAAAATTGTAACTATTGCAGATGCCAAATATACCACGCTATTTAATTACTACCGCCGACGAGCGAACATGGAAGTTTGATCGCCCGGTCATTTTTCTGGGCGAGTGGTGTCGTATTTACGACCGAAAACACATTTGGCAGGACATGGATGCCATTGTTGCTGCGCCGTATGGATTGGGCCAGACACAGAAGGATGCCGACCATGCCGAGGCGCGCAACCTGGAAGAAAAACTCTTCCCTATTTTGTGCGATTCGCTTAACCACCACCATGGCACACAGCATGGCGCAAGATTTTGGCGGATTGTCTTTGGTCACTGGCTTCGACGCTATGTTGATGTGATCCTTAATCGTGTCAAAACGCTTGAGCTGTGTTTGCAAACTTATCAATTGAGTGGCACGACTGCGTTCTCTGGTGATCGCTATGCGCTCGCCCCTCTTGATTCCTATGCCGCGGTCTGGGCTTTCAATGACGATCGATGGAACAACGCTCTGTATGTTCGTATCCTGAGTTTGCTTGGCGAGGTGAGTTGCCCAGTGGAGGTGGTCGCTGGCGACGCATCCCAAGGATTCAGCTGGCGAGCAACGGAGACTGCAGGCCCACTAAAGCGGCGAATTCTGAAGTGGGGTTATCATCAGGTATGCAAATTAGCCGGATTTCTATCAAGAGAGAATGATGCTTTTATTATCAACAGTTACCTGCCGAAAAAAGAAGAGATAAAACTTCAGTTGGCCTTGGGGCAAGTGCCGCAGTTATGGGCTTCCCCGCAACTCGAAACTACAATAAAGCCAGATTGGGCACTTCGGCAAAGTTTATCTGAACATATCACTGGAATATCAAGCGATACCCGCTTTGCAGTTACGCGCTCACTGGTATTCGAGATTTTGCCTGTCTGCTATTTGGAAGGTTTCGCAGAATTGACTGAAAAAGTTCAACAATTGCCATGGCCAAAAAGACCAAAATTCATCTTTACCAGTAATAATTTTGATACGGATGACGTGTTTAAACTTTGGGCGGCAATGAAGGTTGAGTCCGGCTTTAAATATGTAGCTGGTCAGCATGGGAATAATTACGGCACCTATCGCTACATGAATCCTTCGATAGAAGAAAGGACGGTTGATAAATTCTTGACCTGGGGTTGGACAGACGGTTTGCCGCAACACACCCCCACATTTATTCTAAAAACGGCAGGGTGTAAAGCAGAGGCGCACAACCCAAATGGTGGGTTGTTGTTGATTGAGGATATGCGGTATCAGAGCTTAGATACTTGGGACAGGACGCAGGAGTTTGAAACTTATTTTGTTGATCAGGTTGCGTTTGCTGAAAAGCTACAAAAACCCCCTAGACAATATTTGACTGTCAGGGTACATCCAGCCTATATATGTCTAAAATCGTTCGAAGTGGCTAGATGGCGTGATTTTGATCCAGGTTTAAAAATAGAAACTGGGGTTCTGTCTATCCAAAAGTTGGTTGATCAAAGCCGCCTAATCATTCACAGCTACGACTCGACAGGAATATTGGAAACACTATCGCAAAATATCCCAACACTAGCCTTTTGGCAAAATAATTTAGACCATTTGCGAGACAGTGCAAAACCTTACTATCAACTGCTTGTCGATGCGGGCATCGTTCATTTGACAGCAGAATCAGTAGCAGCAAAGGTCAATGAAGTTTGGGATGACGTGGAAGGCTGGTGGAAGCAGAGTGCTATACAAGAGGCCCGAAAACAATTCTGTGATCGATATGCCAGAGTCAGTCAAAACCCAGCACGTGATTTGAAAGAATTGCTGCAGAAATAGTGTTTATGAAAATTTGCTTCTTTACCGAAAATTATTACAAAGGTGGATTGGATACTTTTCTAATAAATCTTTTCAATGCTTGGCCGGACTCAAAGGATGAGTTAACTTTAGTTTGCAACGGTACTCATCCAGGTCTTGAAACCATTTCAGAAAAAACTGTTCGCCCAATAAAAATTAAGAAATATAGTCGAGCATTCACCAGCAGGATTGTTCACGGGCAAAGTTCTTTAAAACTCAGCCAATCATTTCTTGCCCGTGAATTCTTTGCGTTGGCTTATCGTGTA
>JBAQWL010000079.1:0-3949 GCA_049298895.1 Gallionella sp. | reverse complement strand
AACCACAGCAATATCCACAGTAATTTATTTTTCATTTGTATATTCGTAAGGACAGTAAGAGCAGAGCACATTTGATTTTCAAGCGATCAAGCATGGACAGAATAAAAGGCACCGAGTTCGATATGTTATCCGATATGGAACATCAATTTGTATTACATGGTGCTCCGTTCCTGAGTTCTCCCCTAAAATTTGCAATAACTAACAGGGGCAGCTTGAGCTAACCCGGGTTCCACGGACGCTTTTAATACGGACTGCGCTCAAAATATTATCCTGTCTCTATAATATCTCGACCCTGGCTATTTTTTTCTTGCGATAGACAGACTCTGTACGTCTGGTCGCGAGTGGGCTGTTATAAGGATCGAAAGGTATTAGCGTGTCATTAGCAGACAGGGGTGATGGGCACCAGAAGGCAGGGAGAATCTCTTTTTTCGGAGCGGAAGTGAGATAGGTATATACTGTGCCCCATACCCATAAGGTTTTTGGAGGTGAGGTTTATGACTGAAATTTTGGAATACCTAAAAAAGCATGGTGACCGACTCGACCAGGAGATCGCTGCATCCGTAGGCATCTCACTGGCTAATGTCCGCCTCCAATTGTCAGCGCTTGCTGCCAAGGGGGAGATTATGACGTGTAGTTCGATCAGGTTTGAGAAGGGCAAGAAAATCGAGGGAATACGTTGCCGGATATCTGGATATATTCCTCCAGCAGCTCCGGGCAGGAAACCAAAGACTCAGTGAAATTATCGCGGTAATCCGTATCGTCAAGACGATATAGATAGCCAGAGTGCATTGTATTTCAGTGACCGCTTCCGGTTAGGATGCATTACGGTGTGCGCCACTGTGACCGTTCATCATACGCGTTTATAGTTGATCACCTGTTTGAAGAGCAGGTGCGGTAGCAAAGATAAAATCCGCTTACACAACAATCTGATACCCTCATTATCACTCGTTTTACAACCGATCGTCAGGGATCTGTCGCAAGTGACTCTCAGGTACGTTGAATAAATGCCGATGAATAATCTCTCCCATAACACCGCAGCTTTTCCAAGCCTATTGCGCAAGGTAGTCACTTTCGTTGTGACTATGGCGTTGTTTGGTTTGGTATTGATGTTTTCGGTGCTGTTGTTTGCAGTTGCCTTGACCGCTGGTGTGATGGCATGGGGCTATCTGTGGTGGAGAACCCGTGAACTGCGAAAGCAGATGCGCAAGCATCCACCGGGCGGCGTGGTGATCGAGGGCGAGGTGATCCGCGAAATCGACTCTTTTGATGAAAAGTGAGCCTCGATTTCTTGCTCGTGGACAAAAGATGAAGAATGACATTGGCCTTGATGAGGCTTAATTGCCCCCGACACGTGGATAGCGATCACTTCGATTAAGCGCCCAGCTTAAGCCATCCTTGATGGCTGTGACAACTGATTGACTTCCCCCCGCACAACTTTACAATCCCACCAAGAGCCTCTGCCCCAATAATATGGTTCTACGAGGTTGGCCTGCAGTTGCAACGCAACAGCAGCGATGACATTTCAATTCAGGGATTGGATCAACTATGCAAGCACGAGAAGTCAAAACGATAGCGGACGCCATCGCGCTGGTCGAGGCGCGGCGCCTGACCCATGTCAAGGTGGCGGTGTCGGACATGGACGGCATTTTGCGCGGTAAGTACATGTCGAAGGACAAATTCATTTCATCGCTCAAATCCGGGCTGTCGTTCTGCAATGTGGTGCTCGGCTGGGATTCGAACGACCAGCTGTACGACAACGTTCAATACACCGGCTGGCACACCGCCTATCCCGATGCCCAGGTGCGGCTGCTGCCGCATACCTGCCGCGATGTGCCGTTTGAGCCCGGCCCCGATGGCGACATGCTGTTCTTCCTCGGCGAATTCACCGGCGATGCCGAAGCGATCTGTCCGCGCGCAGTGTTCCGACGTGTGCTCGAAAATGCCGAGGCGATGGGCTTTGATGCCTATGCGGCACTCGAGTATGAGTTCTTCATGTTCAACGAAACGCCGGAGTCAGTGCGCGCCAAAGGCTACCGTGATTTAGAAACGTGGTCGCCCGGATATTTCGGTTATTCGACGCTGCGCAATTCGGTCAATGCCGAGTTCTATCACGAGCTGTTGCAGCTATGCGAGCGCATGGACATGCCGATCGAGGGCTTGCATACCGAGACCGGCCCCGGCGTGGTGGAAGCAGCGCTGACGGTGGACGAGGCCGGCGCGATGGCCGACAAGGCGATGCTGTTCAAGACTTTCGTCAAGGTGCTGGCGCAGCGCTATGGCTTGATGGCCACGTTCATGGCGAAATGGTCGCACGACTATCCGGGCCAGAGCGGGCATATCCATTTGTCGCTGCGTAACAAGAAGGATGACAGTTCGGCGTTTTACGATGCCAAGCAAAAGCTCACCATGAGCAAGACCCAGCGCCATTTCATGGCGGGTGTGCAGCGCCTGATGCCGGAATTCATGGCGCTATATGCGCAGACGGTCAACAGCTATTCGCGCCTGGTTCCCGGCTACTGGGCGCCGCTCGACGCGACCTGGGGCGTCGAGAATCGCACCACCGCACTGCGGCTGATTTCCGGCTCGGAAAAATCGCAACGGGTCGAGGTGCGTATCGGCTCGGCCGATGCCAACCCGTATCTGGCACTGGCTGCGGCGCTGGCATCGGGACTCGAAGGCATCGCCCAGGGCTGGGAACCGGAGCCTGTGGTAGAGGGCAATGCCTATACGCAAAAATTCCCTCCGGCACTGGCGCTGCCGGGCACCTTGTGGGAATCGGCACAACGGCTCAAGGCGTCGACGGTTGCCCGCAAGCTGTTTGGCGACGCTTTCGTCGAACACTACGCCGCGACCCGCGAATGGGAAGAGCGCCAGTTCCGCCGTCATGTTACGGATTGGGAGTTGGCGCGGTATTTTGAAATTATTTAAAACCACCTCTAAAAAAATAAAGTTATTCCGGTGGCGAGGCAACTGTTGTAAAAACTGCAACAGTTCAAACCGACGTTGCGATAGTCGAAAAAAGCAATATGCAAATAATGCATATTGCAAAGGCTAATATCTATTTCGATTCGGGGACCGTGCCCAATTGATTTTGTGAAAAGAATTGGGCACCGTCTCCATGTGATCGGAAATACCCGCGTAATGCAGTAAATAGAAGCAGGCTTTATCGGCATGCACTATCATTAGCAACTGTTAGTAAACACAAGTCTATTGGTGAGTCAGCATGGAGCTAGGTAAATTTTCAGAAGGGATTTGCAAGACCGGTTTCGTACTTGAAAATCGCATCGCGATCAATCTCAAACACGACGGCTGGACAGTCATCAGTAACAAATACTATGAAGATGATTTTACAAGCAGTGTAAGAGAAATTGATCTTCTGGCATATAAGGTTTCAAAAGTTCAACACTTTAATGTCTACACAACGTTATTAATCAGTTGCAAAAAAAACGAGTCAAACGCATGGGCTCTACTGGCTCGTGATATTAATCTAAAAGATCCTAATTCCGATTGGTGGCCTCTGCATACTTGGAGTAATGACAAAGCCCTCCAATATCAGCTCTCTCAGCCGGGTTGCGCCAAAATCTATCACACTGAGGTGGCAGCATTAGGTGTAACCGAGGCCTTATCTATTCCGAAGGTGGAGGTCTTCGCCTTCCAAGAAATGGATTCTAAAAATGGCTCGCCCAAGAATGATTCTAGTATTTTCAGTGCGGTGACTTCTTTAATGAAGGCTCAGGCCTATGAACTATCTGCTCTGCCGCACAGGAAAAAGGACCCCTCAATTTATCAATTTAACCTTATATCAATCAATGATTCCGAACTGGTTCGGTTAAAGTTTTCGGATGAAAGCATTAATCCTGAGCTAATAAATTCTGAGCATTACATTGCCCGATATATTATTAAAAAGGGAGAATCGTTTTCGCGCATTCGATTTATCAAGGCTTCAAGC
>JBAQWL010000078.1:0-1914 GCA_049298895.1 Gallionella sp. | reverse complement strand
AGCGGGGCGCTGCCCGCTGCCTTGCGCGCCATCGGCGTGGATATGCGCGTACTGGTACCAGGCTATAACCAGGTTATGTCGCAACTTGGAAAGCATAAAGTTGAAGCAGTATTTGCTGACCTGCCTGGTTTCCCATTGGCAAGGCTGTTGTCTGGAGTGATGCCGAATCAGGTGCCATTGTTTGTACTTGATTGCCCCAGCTTATACCGACGCGAAGGCGGACCGTATCAAAATGCTGCCGGACACGACTGGATCGACAATGCCCAACGCTTCGGCATGCTGTCTAAAGTAGCCGCCGTGCTGGGCAGCAACGCATCCCCGCTAGCTTGGCACCCCGATCTGGTGCATTGCAATGACTGGCAAACCGGCTTAACTTCTGCCTACTTGCATTTTGCGCCAGGAGCCGTACCGAACGTGATCACCATCCACAACATGGCCTTCCAGGGTATCTTCGCCGCGACAATGGTGCAGGAATTGAATTTGCCGCCATCTTGCTTCAGCATCAATGGTGTGGAGTTCCACGGCAGCATGTCGTTCCTCAAAGCTGGCTTGTTTTACGCCGACCACATCACCACCGTCAGCCCGAGCTATGCCAAAGAGATTCAGCAAGAAGCACTCGGTGCTGGCATGCAGGGCCTGCTGGCTACGCGCCAAAATGACCTGACTGGCATTCTCAACGGCATTGATACCAATGAATGGGACCCATCCAGCGACAGCTTTCTCGTCAAACAATACAGTCGTGCCCATATGACCGGCAAGGCTGCTAACAAGGAAGCTCTGCAAAGTAGATTCGGCTTGAATCTTGAACCGGATGTGCCGCTGCTCGGTGTGGTCAGCCGCTTCACCGAGCAGAAGGGGCTGGATTTGCTGCTGGAAATCGCGCCGTTATTGACCAAATTACCGGCGCAGCTAGCCATGCTGGGCAGCGGTCATGCGCTGATGGAGCAGGCCGCACGTGACTTGTCGCACCTCTACCCCGGTAAGATCGGTGTGCATATCGGTTTCAGCGAAGAACTCTCGCACCAGATCGAAGCGGGGGCGGATATGTTCGTGATGCCATCACGATTTGAGCCCTGTGGCCTGAACCAATTTTATAGCCAGCGCTATGGCACGCCGCCGATTGTCCACGCCACCGGTGGACTGGCAGATTCTGTGGTGGATTGCAACACAGCAACACTCGGTAACGACACTGCCAGTGGTTTTATGTTCAGCGGAATGACTGCCGGGAATCTCTACAATACGATACTACGTGCAGCCGAGCTCTACCACGAGCGACGTAAATGGAAAGCCCTGTGCAAAAACTGCATGGCCAAAGATTTCAGTTGGACGAGTAGCGCCAAGGCTTATCATAAGATTTATATGAAGGTGTTGCGTGGCTAGACGTATTCATTTTCTAGGGACTCACTCATACCACTACCCGATTCTTGCCGTTCTGTTTTGCCAGGTAGAGATTCTGATCTGCTGCGATTAACATCAAGTCCAGATTTCCCAGCAATTTATGACTGCCACCGATGCTGATCGTGATCGCAACGTCTGACATGCCGCACTTTACGGCTTCCTGCTCAATGTGCCGACAGAATTTTCCCAATCGCTCGGTTGAGGTCTGAATATTCTCATCGGTTATCAACACGGTAAACTCTTCGCCACCAAGGCGCGCTATCAAGTCATCCGGGAAATGCTCACTCAATTGTGCGGCAAGGTTCTTCAAGACAAGATCACCACAATCGTGACCGTGAGTATCATTCACCTTTTTGAAGTGATCTACATCTATCATGGCGACAAACACATTCACACCGCGCTCTTTGGCTTTTTCGTAGATGTTGTAGCCCTCGTCAAAGAAAAAGCGTCGGTTATACAAGCCGGTTAAATAATCCCGGTTGGCGATGTTTCTGATGGACTCCATCAGTTCCAGCA
>JBAQWL010000077.1:0-3312 GCA_049298895.1 Gallionella sp. | reverse complement strand
CCTCCTCGTTATAATTTAGCTCCTGCTCTTTATACTGGGGTGGCATGAATAAAATCCTTAAATACTGTTTGATAGGAACCAGTGCGGTAGTCGGCATCGCCGCAGTGGGTGTCGCATACGTGGTGCTGACCTTCGATCCCAATGATTACAAGGCGCAGATCATACAGTCAGTGAAGGACAGCAAACAGCGCAATCTGCGCTTGGATGGCGACATCAAACTGTCTTTTTATCCCAGCATCGGCGCGAATCTGAGCAAGGTGTCGCTGTCCGAGTTCAGGAGTGATAAGAAGTTTGCGGAGATTGAGTCTTTGCGAGCCTCTCTGGCACTGATACCACTGCTGTTCAATCGGGTGGTGGTGGATGAGGTTGCTGTGAGCGGCTTGCAAGCTAGGCTAGTCAAACACAGGGATGGTACGTCCAACATCGACGATCTGTTGAGCCAATCCGAACAGCAACAGGAGCATAAAAAAAATACTTCTGTTTCGCTGGTCGTATTCGACATCGCCTCGGTATTTGTGGAAAAAACCAATCTCAGCTATCGCGATGAAGGCAGCGGTGCGCAATATGCGATTAAGGAACTGAATCTCAAGATCGGACGCATCGCCATCGGCGTGCCGGGCAAGATCGAGCTGACGACCGGCATACAGGCCAATCAGCCCAAGCTGGACCTTGCCGTGCAACTCAGTACCACGCTGACCTTCGATCTGGACAAACAGAGGTATCAGATGCAGGGTCTGGAGCTGCAGGCCGGCGGCGCGGCTCTGGATATCAGCAACCTGAAGGTGAAGGCCAGCGGCGATGTGAGTGCGGACCTGACCGCGCAGGAATTCACGGCAAAGAAATTTGCGCTGGATGCGAGCGGCATAAAGGTAAAGGAAAACGGAGTTTCAGCGTCGGCTAACGTGAGCGGAGCGAACGTTAAGCAAAGCGGCCAGAGCTACAAGTTCGAGGCCACGCTGGATGCACCGTCACTGAGCCTCACCAAGGACAAATATTCCGGCGATAAACTGACGCTGAATGCCAAGCTGGATGCGGCTTTCGGCAATGTCGTCGCAAGTTTGACTTTGCCCGGTGTGGAAGGCAATGCACAATCGTTCAAGGTCAGTGCGCTGAGCCTGGATCTGGATGTGAAGCAGCCCGAGCAGGCTTTCAAGGTGAAGCTCAGTTCGCCGCTGTCGGGCAATATCAAAGCGCAGCAATTCAATCTCAGCAACCTCAGCGTAGCGGTGACTGCTACCGGCGACAAGCTGCCGAACAAATCGGTGAGCAGCGAGATGAAGGGCAGCGTGCAGGTAGATGCCCTGAAACAAACCGTGCAGGCAAATCTAACCGGCGGCTTGCTGCAAAGCCAGATCAAGGCCAAAGTCGGCGTGAAAGGGTTTACTGATCCAGCGATCAAGTTTGATGTGGATGTGGATCAGTTCGATGCCGATTTGTATTTGCCAAAAAAATCTTCTCCAGCAGCCAAGACTCAAGCTAAAGAACCGGAGCAACCGCTGGATCTGTCAGCGTTGCGTAAACTCAATCTGGACGGAAGCCTGCGCATCGGCACTCTGAAAGTGATGAACGTGAAATCCACCCAGCTGCGTGTGGATGTGAAGGCGCTAAACGGGCAGGTGAATATCAATCCGCTATCAGCCAAGTTGTATCAGGGCAGTATGAACGGCAGCCTGAGCGTGAATGCACAAAACACTCCCAGCTTCGCCATCAACCAGAAGTTCAACGGCATAGTCATGGCACCCTTGCTGAAAGATGCCGCCGATCTGGAGTTGGCCGAAGGCAAGGGCAACATAGCGCTCGACCTTACCACGCAGGGCAACACCCTCAGCGCGATGAAGAAGGCGCTGAACGGTAGTGTGTCGGTGAATTTGGCGGATGGCGCGATCAAGGGTATCAACCTCAGCAAACTGGTGCAGGGCATACAGAATCTCAGCATGGATACCAAGGCGCAGACTTTGGGCGTGGACAAGAGCGAGAAGACCGAGTTCAGCGAGTTCAAGGCCAACTTCAAGGTGCGAAACGGCGTGGCTCATAACGATGACCTAGCCGTGAAATCTACCGTGTTGCGTATATCCGGTAATGGCGACATCGACATCGGCCATGACAGCATAAACTACAATGCCAAGGCCGCACTTGCCAAGACTGAACAGGGCAGGACAGCAACATTGCCGGTGAATGTGAGCGGCTCATTCGATGCGCTCAAGTTCAAGGTGGATTACGGTGCACTCGTCGCCGACATTGCCAAGCAAAAATTCGATGATAAAAAAGAGCAGCTAAAGGAAGATACCAAGGCCAAGGTGCAGGAGCAGCTTAGGGATAAGCTGAAAGGGCTGTTTAAGTGAGTGAAATCCAAACCCCACCCAGGTTTACTTCCATTATCAGGGGAAGAGACGAAGCCGCACTTTTCTCCCCCTGATAAAAGGAAATTAGATGGGGTGTTGGGTTGGTGATTATATTTCCCTCAGCGTATTTTCTGTATGAGTAGTTTTTCAACCCGTCTGATAACTTGGCATCGCGCGCAGGGTCGTCATGATCTGCCTTGGCAAGGTGCGAATGCGTATCACGTGTGGCTGTCAGAGATCATGCTGCAGCAGACACAGGTCGCTACCGTCATTCCCTATTACCTGCGATTTATTGCTTCGTTTCCAACTGTCTCTACACTCGCTGCCGCGAGCGAAGAGCAAGTGCTCGCGCATTGGAGTGGCCTCGGCTACTACGCTCGTGGTCGCAATTTGCACCGTGCTGCGCAGATCATGTTGAAGCAATATGGGGGTGAATTTCCGCGCCAGTTCGAACAGATACTTGAAATGCCGGGCATAGGGCGCTCCACAGCTGCCGCGATTTGCGCGTTGGCTTACCACGAGCGCCGCGCAATACTGGATGGCAACGTCAAACGCGTGCTGGCACGTTACTGCGGTATCAGCGGATCACCTAGCGAGAAGGCAGTGGAGGTTCAACTTTGGAGGCATGCAGAAGCGCTGCTGCCGCAACGTGACATTGCCATTTACATACAAGCACAGATGGACTTGGGTGCAACACTATGCAAGCGCAGCAAGCCGAGATGCAGTGAATGCCCAATGTTCAGTGATTGCGTTGCATTTCAAAGCGGACGGGTGAGTGAGTTACCTACCCCGCGACCACGTAA
This sequence comes from Gallionella sp., assembly GCA_049298895.1. Lineage (GTDB taxonomy): Bacteria > Pseudomonadota > Gammaproteobacteria > Burkholderiales > Gallionellaceae > Gallionella. The sequence goes on along the minus strand of JBAQWL010000077.1, from coordinate 167 downwards.
GGACATTCCAGAGAGACATACCACCTTTTTATTGCTCATACATGACAACGACATCCTGCTGGAGAAGCGTCCCGGCAGCGGCATCTGGGGCGGACTATGGTGTCCGCCGCAACTGGAGGATGGGCAGGGTGTCGTGGCAGATTATATGCAGCGTAACGGTTTGAAGA
>JBAQWL010000076.1:0-1668 GCA_049298895.1 Gallionella sp. | reverse complement strand
TGGAAAAATAATCATTTAAAAATCCAAACATGTGGTGTCCTGTCGTCAAAGAGATGCGTCAATAATGCCATGTATGATACCCTATTAGCCTTATTTCAATAAAATTTTTGCTATGTCCTTGACCAATGCTGATGTCCAGAAAGTAGCCCGTTTAGCCAGGCTGGAAATGAGCGAAACCGAAGTCGAATCTGCGCGAACCCAACTTACCGGTATTTTTAATTTGATTGCCGAAATGCAGTCTGTCAATACCACAGGAATCGACCCTATGTCCCATGCACAGGACTTATCGCAACGGCTGCGTGACGATGCAGTCACCTCAGACAACCAGCGCGAATTATTCCAGTCGATCGCCCCTCAGGTAGAGGCTGGGCTGTATCTTGTCCCGCAAGTCATCGAGTAATCCTTTATGTTGAATTCCAGCCTAAAACAACTAGGTGCGGCGTTGCGCGCCAGGAAAATCTCCAGTCTCGAACTCACCCAGTTCTATCTAGACCGTATCGCTGCACTCAATCCGATACTTAACGCCTATATCACTACCAATACCAAGTTCAGCCTGGATCAGGCGCGCGCAGCAGATGTGCTGCTGGCCGGCAAGGCGCAGCCGCTCACCGGCATCCCCATCGCCCAGAAGGACATCTTCTGCGCCAAGGGCTGGCGCACCACCTGCGGTTCAAAGATGCTGGCGAATTTTGTCGCGCCCTACGATGCGCACGTCATCGAGCAATTCAATAACGCGGGGGCGGTGAATCTGGGCAAGACCAATATGGACGAATTCGCGATGGGTTCGTCCAACGAAACCTCATATTTCGGCGCGGTGAAAAATCCGTGGGATCAAAATGCCGTGCCCGGCGGCAGCTCCGGCGGCGCGGCCTGTGCCGTGGCAGCGCGGCTTTGCGCCGCGGCGACCGGAACCGACACCGGAGGTTCGATACGCCAACCCGCCGCGCTGTGCGGTATCTCCGGCATCAAACCGACTTACGGCACGGTATCACGCTATGGCATGGTCGCTTTCGCCTCCAGCCTGGACCAGGCAGGCCCGATGGCACGCAGCGCGGAGGATTTGGCGTTGCTGCTGAACGTGATGACCGGCTTTGATCCGCGCGATTCCACCAGCTTGCCGCGTGACAAGGAAGACTACACGCGCAACTTGAACAAACCACTCGCCGGTTTACGAATAGGCCTGCCCAAGGAATTCTTTGCCGAAGGCCTGGCACACGATGTGGCGAATTGCGTGAACAACGCAATTTCACAATACGAGAAGCTTGGTGCGAGCATCGTCGACATCAGCCTGCCGAATTCCAAACTGGCGGTGCCGGTCTATTATGTGCTCGCTCCGGCTGAAGCATCCAGCAACCTGTCACGCTTTGACGGCGTGCGTTACGGTTACCGTGCACCTGTATATGCTGACCTCACCGAGATGTATGAAAAAACCCGCGCACAGGGCTTCGGTGAAGAAGTGAAGCGGCGCATCATGATCGGCACTTACGTGCTGTCGCACGGCTACTACGACGCCTATTACCTGCAAGCGCAGAAGATCCGCCGCCTGATCGCGCAGGATTTCACCGACGCGTTCAAGCAATGCGATGTGATCATGGGGCCGACCAGCCCGAGCACCGCGTTCAACCTCGGCGAGAAGGGTGACGACCCGGTGCAGATGTATCTGTCCGA
>JBAQWL010000075.1:0-1975 GCA_049298895.1 Gallionella sp. | reverse complement strand
TTGCGCGTGAAGAATGGATAAAATCTGAATATTGTGCTGCAAGCCGCTTGGCTCTAGAAGAGCATCTGTTGCTGGGTGAAAGAGTACCCCAGCCAGAATTAGAGGAAATGAGAAAAAACGTTCAACTCAACTGCAATGAGTAGTCTGATCATAGTGCAGGCCTTAATAACCACGGAAAATAGTTCGCAAGGCAAATGCACTCGGACTGTTAAAGCGCTGGAGCTTTGCGACATTGACGCTGGAGAAATCCTGAACTTCCCAATGAGTCATAAGCTCAATTATCACCCCTGAAACGCCCTCGTTTCAACTTCATATCAGTTGTAATTCTTCACAAGGCTGGGACAGTTATATCGATGGCTTTACAATGCTATTCCCACTTTCCGATTATAAAGCTATGGCATGTATCGCCTACAAATCTGGCTATAAGTATCAGCTCAAAGAAACTTATGTTATGGCTGATGCCATCAAGCCTGATACACCGATCAATACGGAATATATTGCGCTCACTTCTGATGGAACGCTTACGATAAGCAAGGGGTACGCGTGGGATGGTCCGTCAGGCCCAACCATTGATACGCTTAATTTCATGCGCGGTTCTTTAATCCACGATGCCTTATATCAATTGATCAGAGAGCGCCATCTAGACAAGGACAAGTATAGGGAGATTGCTGATAGATTGCTTCAAAAAATGTGCAAAGAAGACGGCATGTCGACATTGAGAGCATGGTTGGTGTACCAGGGAGTTCGCTTTGGCGGCGATCCTTCAGCAGATCCCGCAAATGATAAGCCAGTTATTCGAGCCCCCAAAGCGTGCCCGTAAGCGTATTTAACCGGCCAATACTCTTCGCAATACCTAGCAAAAGGGCACCCGTTAGGTGCCCTGCTTTGAAGGGTGGATTGGTTGTTTTTACACCACTCTTGTCACAAGTTATTTAATATTAGATAAAAGTTTTGGGTTGGTAACAAGCATTCTGACGCCGTGTGCATGATCTTCTTCAAAAATGTTGCTATCACACCACTCTCCCAAGCTGTTTATGTCTACTTTAGCGCACTGTGGCCGAACGCTCCAGGAAACCTGCAAAGGTGAACATTGCTGTTCGGTGTATTTTGGACCCGTAGTGGAACCCAGGAACTCAACCGGCTTACCAGTTTTAGTAGGTAAAGATTTCGCCTGATGATAGCCATTTACGATTTTTCCATCATAAGATAAGTCTTTGAAATTAAGTGCCGAGCGATCATTAACCACGGTAAAGACCTGAGTTTCTACACGCAGATCAGGGTTGGCACAGCTGTCGGACAGGCAGGAGCCCAGTCCTTTGCCAGGTTTGACGTCACAGGATGTGTGAACCCAGTGCACTTCAATGGTATCTCCCGACTTTAAGCCGTTACAGACATTTTTCGTAGGTGCTTCCAGTTCTGCTTTTGTGAGTGACTTGCTCATTTCGCATTGGTAACCGCCTCCATGTCCGTGATCGCCTTCACCGGCATAGATTGAGAAATCCTTTGCCTTGTGTTCTGCATTATTGTGAAAATGAATGTTACATAGATTCATCTCTGTGTAACTTGGTGCCAAAGAAAAATTATGCTTGTTATCACCTGCTTTATTGTCGATATCCCTTGGGGTTTGAGGGCCAAAGTCTTCACAAACGCCCCGCACATCGCTGTGGCGTTCTATTGAACCGTGATCATCTGCAATGCTGTACGCAGAGAATAATCCAAACGCTAAAGTGACACAAATGTGCTTATTTAAACTCAGTTCCATCGAAATTACCTCTCTATAAATACTTGAAATACTCGCGTTAAAAGTCTATGAGTGACCTAAACTTAACTAACACCTGCTAAAGCAGGTCGCGGGTTCAAGTTTGAAGTGCAACGCCTGACTTGAAGAATAGCTGACTGGGTGTTTTGTATTCAAGTCTTTTTCTGGGTCGGTTGTTCAATCTGGTCATTGCCGTATCAATCTCCTGTTGTGTAA
>JBAQWL010000074.1:0-14314 GCA_049298895.1 Gallionella sp. | reverse complement strand
GTTCAGTAGCTTGCAGATGTCGCTTATTGGCGTAGTGGAATGGCTAGTTGTACGCCAGTCAGATGGCTAATAGTTTTCAGTGGTGGCTGTAGCTCAGTTGGTAGAGTCCCGGATTGTGATTCCGGTTGTCGTGGGTTCGAGCCCCATCAGTCACCCCATCATTTACTTCGATTGAAGCGATGACGTTCCGGCGTCAAGTTGCTACTACTCTGGAATCAGAACAATTCAAACAAAAATCGGGAGACTATAGCCTCCCGATTCCCATTTCTTGCAGGCACTTGGTTTTTTGCAAGCTACCATGCTGCAAGCAGCATGAAGGAGGTTAATAGATTACCCGTAGTAGATTGCGGCGTAGTGTAAAAAGTGCCGCTGTAGAAGCTGTGATTCAAATGAAATTCGATATTTTGGGTAATGTTGTAAACGCCGGTTAGCGTAATCGCATTATCGCTTGGATTGTCTCCCGCAATGGCGCTGACACCGGTTAAACCGCCAGTGTTGGCACGGCGATACGCCGCACCAACGTGCAGATTAGGCTTCACACTGTACTCGGCCCCTATGGTCCAGGCTTTGCGTTCGTTTAGGCGGTATAAGGTGGGTTCAGCCGATCCGGGAGGATTGGTGTCCTGATTTCCCACGTTGAATATGTTTGGTTGAGCGGCGCTGCCTTCTGAAGCCCTAGCCCAAGTGGCATATATACCCAAATCCTTGCCGTTGACCTGGCCGAAAGCTTGAAAGTCGAGCGCGGTGGCACTCGTATTTACTGGCACCAGTCCCAGCGATGACAACGAGTCATAGGCGTAGTTGGAGCCACGCCAAAATTGTGCGCCGATATGTAACGCCCAATCACCTTTTGTGGTGGTGCTCACGGTCGGTGTGGCGGCTATCCGCAGATAGCTGGAACGCAGTGTTTGGGCTGCGCCATTGCGCGCCATAAAGGCCGGAGCCCAGCGGCTGAGATTGATATATCCGTTATCGTTTTGTGCCACCATCGCCACACCTGTGGCGGCTGTATCGGTACCGATGTATTGCTGTGCGGAAGTTTCCTTGTGGTGTTCCGCCCAATGTATATTACGCACTGCACCAGTGCTGGACTGCTCGTAGCCGTAGCTTGCGCCTAGTGCATTAGTCATGTAGGGGATTACGGAAAACTTGGCATCAGCTACATATAGTGCGGCCGGCAATTTGAAATTAGCAATCAGGTTAGGGGCAGCGGTATTACCTTCAAAGAAGAAGCCTATGGTTTCTGCGATTCGACCGCCGAAGAACAGGCTGAATTCTTGAGGAACTTGCCATTGTCCGCTGTTAGTTGTGTCTCCGGGAATAACATCAGTATTTGCACCGTTGGTCTTTTGGTAACGAGCCTTCAGCAGCATCGATGCGTTCAGGGTGTTGGGGATGGACAGGTCATCGCCTTCCACCTTGCCTTGCGTACCCATCATCGGGTAGCCGCCAGCCTTAAAGGCTTGGCCGAAACCGTTCAGAATGGGCGCATGTTGCGAGTGGCAAGCCTTGCAGGATACGCTGGCTTGTCGAGAAAAGGATGGAATGGCCATCGCTTCCGGGGTAATTACAGTCGCTGCCAATACACTGGCCAGAGACAGAATGACTTTCTTCATAGTACTTTCCGCTTGAATGAACCGCTTGATTGAAAATTCTGTTTCGACTTTATAGCAGCGTGAAAGCGCTGTCAAAGGTTTGTGATGGCCATAGCCTTATCTGATACACGCTGTGATTATAGGGAGATTGCCTACATTAGCCCTGCGAATATGTAAGCAAACTTTCCGGGACGTGCCGTCACGATTTATAAATCCAGCAACACCCGCCCGGGAAACTCCAGAGCTTCCTTGATCGTTGACAAAAATTGCACCGCTTCACGACCGTCGATGATGCGGTGGTCGTAGGAAACTGCGAGATAGTTCATTGGGCGGATAACGATCTGTCCGTTCTCTACCACGGCCCTTTCTTTGGTTGCATGAATGCCGAGTATCGCGGATTGTGGCGGGTTGATAATGGGGGTGGAAAGCATGGAGCCAAACACGCCGCCGTTGGAGATGGAGAAGGTGCCACCGGTGAGTTCTTCCATTGTTAGCTTGCCAACCTTGGCGCGTGCGCCGAAATCAGCAATCTGTTTTTCGATGTCGGCGAAAGAGCGCTTATCCGCATCGCGGATGATAGGCACGACCAAGCCACGCTCGCTGCCGATGGCCACGCCGATGTCGAAGTATCCATGATAGATGATTTCACTGCCATCCACCGAGGCGTTGACTATGGGGAAGCGCTGCAAGGCCAGTACCGCCGCTTTGACGAAGAACGAGGAGAAGCCAAGTTTTATGCCGTGCTTCTTTTCGAAAGCATCTTTGTAACGATTGCGCAGTTCAATTACTGGCTGCATGTTCACTTCGTTGAAGGTGGTCAGGATAGCGGCGTTCTGTTGCGATTGCAGTAGACGTTCTGCGATGCGCTGGCGGATGCGCGTCATTGCCACCCGCTGTTCGGGACGATTGCCCGATGGTGCAATACCCGGCATGGCTTGCGGCGTATTGTGGCCGGATACTGGTGCTGCCGACACCTGTTGCATCGCGCTCATCACATCTTCTTTGGTAACACGGCCGCTGCGACCGCTACCGTGCAGACTACCGGGGTTGATCTCGTTTTCGCGTGCCAGTTTGCGCACCGAGGGCGGCACGGCAGATGCAGCCGCCGCATGTGGCGTAGCCACTTGAGTAGCTACCACCTTGGTATCGATCTGCGCGATCACTTCATTACTGGTCACTTTTTCGCCATCGCGCTTGATGATCTTGGTCAACACGCCACTTTTGGAGGCGGGGAGTTCCAGCACTACCTTGTCGGTCTCGACGTCGATCAGGTTTTCACCTTCATTCACCGCCTCGCCGATTTGCTTGTACCAAGTCAGCAAGGTCGCTTCGGATACGGATTCGGATAACTGGGGAACTTTGACTTCAATGATGCTCATGGTGTGATGCTCCCGGATTAGGTTTGTTGTCGAGATCGTTGCGGAAGGCGGCTTCGATCACCGCCTTCTGCTGTTCCTGATGCACTGCCAGATAACCCGCTGCGGGCGCGGCGGATGATGGGCGCAGCGCGTAATCAAGGCGCATACCCTTGCGCAAATGGCGCGCCAGATAATGCTGGATACGGTGCCACGCGCCCTGATTGCCGGGCTCTTCCTGGCACCAAACTACTTCGGTAGCCTTAGGATATGCGGCGATCTGTGCGGAAAAATCATCGTGAGGAAAGGGGTAAAGCTGCTCGATGCGGATGATCGCCATATCTTCTATGCCCTTGGCGCGCCGCGCCACGAGCAACTCGTAATATATTTTGCCGCTGCACGCGATGATGCGCTGAACCTTATTGGCCTTCAGCGTCTCCACTTCGGCTATCACCGGCTGAAATTTCCCTTGCGTAAATTCACTGAGCGGAGAAGCCGCATCCTTGCTGCGCAACAAACTTTTGGGAGTGAACACGATCAGCGGTTTGCGATATGGGCGCAGCATCTGGCGGCGCAGCAGATGGAACATCTGCGCCGGCGAGGATGGCACGCATACCTGGATGTTGTAGTCCGCGCACAGTTGCAAATAACGTTCGATGCGCCCCGATGAATGTTCAGCGCCCTGACCTTCGTAACCATGCGGCAACAACATCACCAACCCGCACAACCTGCCCCACTTCACTTCGCCGGAGGCGATGAACTGGTCTATCACCACCTGTGCGCCGTTGGCAAAGTCGCCGAACTGCGCTTCCCATAGCACCAACGAATTCGGTTCGGCGGTCGCATAGCCATATTCAAAACCCAGCACCGCTTCTTCGGACAGCAACGAGTCGATCACCACGAAATCCGCCTGGCCGGGTGCAAGATGCTGCAATGGCGAGTATGCGCCCTCGTGCCACTCCTTGCGGTTCTGATCATGCCAGGTGGCATGGCGGTGGAAGAACGTGCCGCGTCGGCTATCCTGCCCGCTCAACCGCACCGGATAACCTTCGGTGAGCAACGTAGCATATGCAAGATTTTCCGCCATACCCCAATCCAGCGACAATTCTCCGCGCCACATCGCGATGCGATCCTCGACGATCTTTTGCACGCGCGAGTGCAGCATAAAATTTTCTGGCGCGGTGGTCAGCGTTATCGCCAATTTTTTCAAACGCTCCAGAGGCACGGCGGTGTTCACTGCGACATCCCAAGTGATATCGGGCTTGAACGATGTCCAGTCGACGATGCTCGGATCGAGCTGTATCTTGCTCTTGTTTTCTAACGCGGGATGGATGGAATTGCGGCCCTCATCCATCGCCTTGCGATAGTCCGCAATCATCTCATCCGCTTCATCGGGGCGTATCACGCCCTGCTCGGCCAAATGCTGCGCATACAGCGTGCGCGTACCCGGATGCTGGCGGATGAAGCGATACATGAAGGGCTGTGTGACCAGCGGCTCGTCCTGTTCGTTGTGTCCCAGCTTGCGGAAGCACACCAGGTCGATCACCACGTCCTTGTTGAACTGCATGCGGTAATCCAGCGCGATCTCGGTGATCAGCAATACCGCATCCGGATCATCCGCATTCACATGCAGGATAGGCGCGTCGATCATCTTCGCCACGTCGCTGCAATAGGTGCTTGAACGTACGTCGCGCATGTCCGATGCGGTGAATCCGATCTGGTTGTTGGTGATGATGTGTACCGTGCCGCCGGTTCGATAGCCACGCGTTTGCGACATGGCCAGCGTTTCCATCACCACGCCCTGCCCGGCAAATGCCGCATCGCCGTGCAACAAAATGGGCAATACTTTTGATCCATTAAAATCCTTGCGGCGGTGCTGGCGCGCGCGCACCGAACCTTCCACCACCGGGTTGACGATTTCCAGATGCGAAGGATTGAATGCCAAGGCGACATGCACCACGCCGCCCTTGGTCTCGATGTCGGCGGAAAACCCCTGATGGTATTTCACGTCGCCTGAAGTCAGATGCTCGGCGTGTATGCCCTCGAATTCGGCGAACAGCATCGAGGGCTGTTTGCCGAGGATATTCACTAGCACGTTCAGTCGTCCGCGATGCGCCATACCGATCACGGTTTCCTGTATTCCTAGTTCGCCGCATCGTTGCAACAAATGGTCAAGCAGCGGGATCAGCGTCTCGCTTCCTTCCAGCGAGAAGCGCTTCTGCCCGACAAACTTGGTGTGCAGATAGCGCTCCAGCGTCTCGGCGGCAGTGATGCGCTCCAGGATGCGGCGGCGCATCGCCGCGTCATAACCGGCCTGTCCGCGCGCACTCTCCAGGCGATTCTGTATCCAGCGCTTCTGCGCCACATCGCTGATATACATGTATTCCGCCCCGATGCTGCCGCAGTAGGTCTGCCGCAACAGCCTGAGGATCTCGCTCAGGGTCATGCGCGCGCCGCCCACCAGCGAACCGGTGTCGAAGGTGGTGTACAGATCGGCTTCGTCCAGGCCGTAGTGCGCCGGATCGAGCTCGTGTATCACCGGCTTGGCGTGGCGGTTCAGCGGATCGAGATTGGCGACACGCACGCCGAGGAAGCGGTGCGCGTTGATGAGCTGCAGCACATAGACCTGCTTGCGCTCCAGCTCGGCATCCGCCGGCAGCACCGGGCTGGCGGCAGCCTTGGGCAATGCCGCAAAGGCGCGCTGGATCTGGCTGTGCGATCTGTCATGCGCGCCGTTAGCCAGAGGCGGTAGCGCACCGAAATAACTGCGCCACTCCTTGGGCACACTGTTCGGATCAACGAGATATTGCTCGTACAATTCCTCGATGAAGGGCGCGTTGCTGCCGAACAGCAGCGAACTGTTCCGCATCAACTGCATGAAATTTAGCGGCTCGTTCAACGCTTCTTCACCGGTACATAGTCACGCTTGGTCGCGCCGCGGTACAACTGGCGTGGACGACCGATCTTGTAATCGGCATCGGAAATCATTTCATTCCATTGCGAGATCCAGCCTATGGTGCGCGCCACCGCAAAGATCACCGTGAACATATTGGTCGGGATACCCAGCGCACTCAGCACGATGCCGGAATAGAAATCCACGTTGGGATACAGCTTGCGCTCGATGAAATACGGATCGCTCAGCGCGACATGCTCCAGCTCCATCGCCAGCCCGAACAGTTTGTTGTTTTCCAGCTTGAGCTCCTTGAGCACTTCGTAGCAGGTCTGGCGCATCACGCTGGCGCGCGGATCCATATTCTTGTAGACACGATGACCAAAGCCTATCAGGCGGTATTTTTTGTCCTTCACGCCTTGCACGTATTCCTTAACGCGCGACACATCGCCGATCTCTATCAGCATGTTCAACGCAGCCTCGTTGGCGCCGCCGTGTGCAGGACCCCACAGCGCTGCGATGCCGGAAGCGATACAGGCGAAGGGATTCGCACCGCTCGACCCGGCCAGCCGCACCGTCGAGGTGGATGCGTTCTGCTCATGGTCGGCATGCAAGATGAAAATGCGCTCCAGCGCACGCACCAGCACCGGGTTGGGCACATAGTCCTCGGCCGGCGTGGCGAACATCATGTACATGAAGTTCTCCACATAGCTGAACTTGTTCTTCGGATACATGAACGGGAAACCGGTGTGGTACTTGTGTGCCATCGCCGCGATGGTCGGCACTTTGGCAAGCAGACGCATCGCGGAAATGTCGCGGTGCTCTGGATCATGGATGTCCAGCGAATCGTGATAGAAAGCCGACAGCGCGCCGACCACGCCGACCATCACCGCCATAGGGTGCGCATCGCGACGGAACCCGGTAAAGAAGCGCGCCATCTGGTCGTGCACCATGGTGTGCTCCGTCACCTTGGCGATGAACGCAGCTTTTTGCGCCGCATTCGGCAGCTCGCCATTTAACAGCAGATAACATACCTCTAGAAAATCGGAATGCTCGGCCAGTTGTTCGATCGGATAGCCACGGTAATAGAGCAACCCTGCATCGCCGTCGATGAAGGTGATCGCCGAAGTGCAACTGGCCGTGGCGAAAAATGCCGGATCATAGGTGAATACGCCCAGTTTGCCGAGGTTGCGAATATCGAGCAAATCCGGCCCCAGCGTGCCGGTCATGATAGGCAGCTCGATGCTGCGCCCGTCATCCAGCGTCAATGTTGCAACCCGATTCTTGTTCATGAACATCCCCTTGATAAAACTGCTGATATGGCTGCTCGTGATATTGGCGTCAAGCCACCCTGATCTTTTCCAGCAACGCCTGCTGTTCACCCTGCGTCGCCTCCTGCCTGCCCGCAATCATATCCCAGAGTGGGTTGTCGGGCATATCCAGCAACGCCTCGAATGCCTGCTTTTCATTCTCACTGAGCTGTCTGTAGTGTGCATCGATAAAGCGTCCCAGCACGATGTCCAGTTCCAGCAAGCCGCGCCTGCTTCGCCAACGAACACGTTCCAAACCTTTGTTCACTGCCCCCCCTTTACACCACCCGCTTCACCATCATATCCTTGATCTTGCCTATTGCCTCGGTCGGGTTCAACTCTTTGGGGCATACATCCACACAATTCATGATGGTGTGACAGCGAAACAAGCGATAAGGATCATCCAGATCATCCAGACGTTCGCTGGTAGCCTGATCGCGGGTGTCGGCGATGAAGCGATAAGCTTGTAATAACCCGGCCGGGCCGACGAACTTGTCCGGATTCCACCAGAATGACGGACAAGCCGTGGTGCAGCAGCCGCACAATATGCATTCATACAAGCCATTCAGATGCGCGCGCTGCTCGGGCGATTGTAGGCGCTCTGTTTCTGGGGGAGGATCATTATTGATCAGATACGGCTTGATGGAATGGTATTGTTTAAAGAACTGAGTCATGTCAACGATCAGATCGCGTATAACCGGCAGTCCCGGCAAGGGGCGCAATTCCACCGGCTCTTTGAGTGAAGCAAGTGGCGTGATGCACGCCAGTCCGTTTCGCCCGTTGATATTCATCGCATCAGAACCACAAACCCCCTCACGACAGGATTTGCGCAAGCTCAAACTGTCATCCTGTTCTTTTATAAGCAGCAACGCGTCGAGCAGCATCATACTGCCAGCCTCAATATTCAAATCGAAGTCTTGCATATGTGGTGCCGCATCACCATCCGGATTGTAACGATAGATTTTAAATTTCATGGTGGCTTTCCTTAATAAACCCGCGCCTTGAGCGGAAATGACTCCACGCTGATCGGCTTGAGGCGCACCGGTTTGTAATCCATGCGCTGTCCTTCGCGGAAATACAGGCTGTGCTTGAGCCAGTTCACATCATCGCGTTCAGGGAAGTCTTCACGCGAGTGTGCGCCACGACTTTCCGTGCGCGCAGTTGCGGCGATCATAGTCGCCTGGGCTACCTCGATCAAGTTATCCAGTTCCAATGCTTCTATGCGTGCGGTGTTGAACACCTTGCTCTTGTCCTTGATCTCAGTGCGCGCAACGCGCTCGGCTACCTGTTTGATTTGCTCTACACCCTCAGCCAGCAGCTCAGGAAATCGAAACACGCCACAATGTTTTTGCATGGTGTTGCGCATCGCATCGCCCACTGCGGCGACGCTCTCTCCGTTACGCTGATTTTCCAACCGCGCCAGCCGCGCCAGTGGACGCTCGGCGGCATCAGTGGGAGGGGGCTTAGGATGCGGATTACTTTTCAAGTCTTCGATAATTTGGCGCCCTGCTTCACGACCGAATACGATTAGATCGAGCAAGGAGTTACAACCCAAACGGTTTGCACCATGCACCGAGACACAGGCGCATTCTCCCACCGCATACAGCCCATGCACCACTTCATCAGGCCCGGTCTTGTAGGGTGCGACAACTTGACCGTGATAATTGGTGGGAATGCCACCCATCATATAGTGCGCGGTAGGCACCACCGGAATGGGGCTCTTGGCTGGATCAACATGGGCAAATTTAATTGCAATCTCGCGGATGCCCGGCAATCGCTGCCGGATTACGTCGTCACCAAGATGATCCAGTTTGAGCATCACGTGGTCGCCGTGCTTACCACAACCCCGCCCTTCGTTGATTTCGATGGTCATGGCGCGCGACACCACGTCGCGGCTGGCCAGATCTTTTGCATTCGGTGCGTACTTGGGCATGAAACGCTCGCCATCTTTGTTTACCAGATAGCCGCCTTCGCCGCGCACTCCCTCAGTGATCAGTACGCCTGCACCATACACACCAGTTGGGTGGAACTGGAAGAACTCCATGTCCTCCAGTGGAATTCCGGCGCGCGCCGCCATACCTAGTCCATCCCCGGTATTGATATAGGCATTGGTGCTGGATTGAAAAATGCGTCCGGCGCCGCCTGTTGCAAACAAGGTGGCGCGTGCCTGAAACATCATTACATCGCCGGTTTCGATCTCCATCGCCGTTACACCCAGCACATCGCCGTCTTCGTCGCGGATCAAATCCAGCGCCATCCACTCAACAAAAAAGTGCGTGTTGGCTTTTACGTTCTGCTGGTACAGCGTATGCAGCAGCGCATGACCGGTTCGATCAGCCGCCGCACAGGCACGATCTACCGGTGTCTTGCCATAATCCTGCATATGGCCGCCAAATGGCCGCTGATAAATCTTGCCGCTGTCCAGCCGATCAAACGGCATTCCGAAATGTTCAAGTTCATACACCACTTCCGCCGCGGCGCGGCACATGAACTCAATGGCATCCTGATCACCCAGGTAGTCCGAACCTTTTACCGTATCGTACATGTGCCAGTGCCAGTTATCCTCCTTGACATTGCCCAGTGAGGCGGCAATACCACCTTGCGCCGCGACTGTGTGGGAGCGGGTCGGGAACACCTTGGATAGCACCGCCACCTTTAAACCGGCCTGTGCAAGTTGCAGCGCAGCGCGCATCCCGGAACCGCCGGCGCCGACTACCACTACATCGAAAGTTCTTTTCGTTACTGCCATTATAATTTCCCTTAAAGTCCATATTTCCGAACTAAATGATCAGGAGCTCGAAGTAAACCCAACCCCCCTCTGACTTACCTTGTAACCTCAAGTTGAGGCCGGAAGGGGTTAAAATCCCCACAAAATTTGCACCGACCAAATCACATAAAGCAACAAAGCCAGAATCACCAATACATGAATCAGCAGCCGTGCGTCGGCTGGCTTGAAGTAATCCATCACGATGTCTCGCATACCGATCCAGGCGTGATAGAACAGGCTTAACAGAAACAACAAAGTGAATGTGCGTACAGCCTGGCTGGAAAACAACGCTGTCCAAACGTCATAGCCCAGATTGGGCTGCAGCAGCAGATAGCTGACCAGAGCCACACTGTACAACACCATCACCACCGCCGTGATGCGCTGAATCAACCAGTCGAGCAAGCCATAGTGCGCACCAACTACCTCGCGATTTACCATAGCCTCACCCCAAAAAATACTGTTAACGCTAAACTAACCACCAACACGACTTTACTGCTGTTGCGCGCTTGGGTGAGATTGTGGACATAGTGCAAGTCTATCGCCAGATAACGCAGCCCGGCGCAAAAGTGGTGTAGAAATGACCACAGCAAACCCAGCAGTAGCAGCTTGAATAGGGGGTGTGAAAGAATGGTAATTAACTGGGTATAGGTTTCGATGGAGCGCAGGCTGTAATGCAGCATCAACAAAAGCAGCGGCAACGCAAAGAACAATAGCAGTCCGCTGATGCGGTGGAGTATGGAGACAATGCCAGGAAGCGGTAATTTGATGAGATGGAGGGCGAGGTGCTTCGGACGTTGTTTATTCATTACTGGTCTCTGCCGTGACATGAGTGAATGCCCCTAATGCTACACCTTTTGCCCAACAAAAAAATGATGAAGTGATTATTATGTGTGCATCGTTCACATGGAGGAGGCCTGCATGAAAGCACCCGTACGCATCACCATCACCGGCGCCGCCGGGCAAATCGGCTACGCCGCCCTGTTCCGTATCGCCAACGGCGACATGCTGGGGCACGAGCAGCCGATCATCCTGCAATTACTGGACTTGTCACAGGCACAGGCCATGTTGCACGGGGTAAGGATGGAACTAGAGGATTGCGCGTTCCCGCTGTTGCAGCAGGTGATCATTACTGATGATCCGAAAGTTGCGTTCAGGGATACCGAGATTGCGCTGCTGATTGGCGCGCGTCCGCGCAGTAAGGGCATGGAACGCAAGGACTTGATCGAAGCCAATGGCGCGATCTTCTCTGCGCAGGGCAAGCTGCTCAACGAATGCGCTGCGCGCCACGTCAAGGTGCTGGTGGTGGGCAACCCGGCCAACACCAATGCGCTGATCACAATGAAGAATGCCCCCGATCTGGATCCGCACAACTTCACTGCGATGATGCGCCTCGACCACAATCGCGCGATTGCACAGGTTGCGCTCAAACTATCCCAGCCTATCCGCGACATCAAAAAGATGATCGTCTGGGGCAACCACTCCGGTACCCAATATCCCGACCTCGACCACGCAAATATTTGTGGCAGTCTGGTACGCGAATTCCTGCCGGATCAGGATTGGGTGGAAAGTGTGTTCATCCCCACCGTGCAAAAACGCGGTGCGGCTGTCATCGAGGCGCGCGGCCTGTCCAGCGCAGCTAGCGCCGCGAATGCAGCCGTCTCGCACATGCACGACTGGATGCTCAGCTCGCACCACAACGACTGGGTAACCATGAGCGTGCCATCCGATGGCAGCTATGACATACCCGAGGGCGTAGTCTACGGCTTCCCGATCACCTGCAAGCAGGGTAATTACCAGATCGTGCAGGGACTGCCTATCAGCTTACTGGGAAACAAGCACATGGAAGAAAGCTATCGCGAACTGGTCGAGGAACGTGATCATGTAAAGCATTTGCTGGGCTAGCAATGTTACATCTCCGATGCATGTGATAGGGAATAACAGACTCTCACCTGCTTGATTCTGTCCGATCAGTCCTCATCTAACGTATATGGAATAATTGGAGGCCAATATGTCCACCATCCGCCCGCCTGCCGTCGCAGGTATGTTCTACCCAGCTGAACCCGGGCAGCTTGCACAAGACGTGAAACAACTGCTGGCTGGCGTTCGCCCAAAAGAATTAACCCCCAAGGCGCTGATCGTTCCACATGCCGGGTACATTTATTCTGGCCCTATTGCAGCCAGCGCTTACGCCACGCTCCACACGGTCGTCTCACGCATCCGTCGCGTGGTGCTGCTCGGCCCCACCCATCGGATCGTGGTGCGCGGCTTGGCATTGCCCGGTGCGGATGCGTTCGACACGCCTTTGGGTCGGGTCATGCTGGACACTGCAGCGGCATCCGCGATCGCCCATCTGCCGCAGGTCACGGTCAGCCCGCAGGCGCATGCTTTGGAACATTCACTGGAAGTGCAACTGCCATTTTTGCAAAGTGTGCTGTCCGATTTCACGCTGCTGCCGCTGGCTGTCGGCATGGCCACAGCCGAGGAAGTCGCGGAGGTACTGGAAACTGTGTGGGGCGGCGAGGAGACGCTGATCGTGATCAGCTCCGATCTATCGCACTATCTACCCTACGCCACCGCGCAACGCGTGGACAATGAAACCGCGCAATCGATACTGGAGCTTCGTCAACCCATCGCACACGACCACGCCTGCGGCGGAACACCCGTGAGCGGCCTGATCGTCGCTGCACAAAAGCATCACCTCACCGCGCACCTGCTCGACCTGCGCAACTCCGGCGACACCGCCGGTACACGCGATCAGGTGGTGGGCTATGCATCGTTCGCCTTTACCGAGGAGGAGAGCAGCCATGACTGAACGAGGGAAGATCCTGTTGCCGATCGCGCGTGCCGCGATCTCGCAAACCTTGAACGTGCCTTACACAGCGGATGAAACCGCGCCGTGGCTGGTCGAGCATGGCGCCTGCTTCGTCACGCTCACGCAGGATGGCGAATTGCGCGGCTGCATCGGTTCGCTGCAGGCGCACCGGCCCTTGCTCGCCGACGTCAAAAGCAATGCCGTGTCCGCCGCGTTGCACGATCCGCGTTTTACGCCATTGACCGTTGAGGAACTCGACATCACTACAGTCGAAATCTCGCTGCTTTCAACCACCCAACCTATGGTTGTCCGCGACGAGGCCGATGCGCTGGCGCAACTGCGTCCCAATGTGGATGGCATCATTTTTGAGTATAGCCCCCCCGACACGTTACTGGCGCAGCCAGCCGATTGCGGGAGGGGTGGGCTGGCGGCCATTCCCGCACCAAAGGGCTCCGCCCCACCGTCTCATGGCCGCCTATATCGCAGCACCTTTTTGCCGCAGGTCTGGGAAAGCCTCGCGCAGCCGCGCCAGTTTCTCGGGATGCTCAGACGCAAAGCCGGGTTGCCCGAAGACTTCTGGGCGGAAGGCGTGAAACTATCGCGCTATACCGTGACCAAATGGAGTGAAAAGACAACGTAGCACGATTCGATTGAAGATCGTGCGCACAGCGCACGCTACTCTTACCACAAGGAGCACTGACATGGACGAACCGATCAGCATAGAGGAACGCTATCCGGCCAAGTACTGGCACAAGCTTGATGACGGGCGCATCCAGTGCGACCTGTGTCCGCGCGACTGCAAGCTCCACGATGGACAGCGCGGCGCATGCTTCGTGCGCGGCCGGGTCGGGGACACGATGGTGCTCACCACCTACGGCCGCTCCTCGGGTTTCTGCGTCGATCCGATCGAGAAAAAGCCGCTCAACCATTTTTATCCGGGCAGCAGCGTGTTGTCGTTCGGCACGGCGGGCTGCAACCTCGCCTGCAAATTCTGCCAGAACTGGGACATCTCCAAGTCGCGCAGCTTCGACAAACTCGCCGACCAGGCCACCCCGGAAGCTATCGCGCGCCGTGCAGAAAAACTGGGCTGCAAGAGCGTCGCGTTCACCTACAACGACCCGGTGATCTTCGCCGAATATGCGATGGACGTGGCCGATGCCTGTCACGAGCGCGGCATCAAGACCGTGGCGGTTACCGCGGGCTATATGCACGATCAGCCGCGCCGCGATTTCTACGCCAGGATGGATGCCGCCAACGTCGACCTGAAAGCCTTCACCGACGAGTTCTATGTCAAGCAGACCGGCTCGCACCTGCAACCGGTGCTGGACACGCTGAAATATCTGAAACATGAAACAGGGGTATGGTTCGAGATCACCACACTGCTGATCCCCGGCCTCAACGATAGCGCAGATGAGATAGCCAGGATGAGCGAGTGGCTGGTCAGGGAACTCGGCGTGGACGTGCCGCTGCATTTCTCAGCCTTTCACCCCGACTACAAAATGACCGACATTCCCCCCACCCCTGCTGCGACTTTGGTGCAGGCGCGTAACATCGCCAAGGCTGCCGGGCTGCAATACGTCTATAC
>JBAQWL010000073.1:0-3830 GCA_049298895.1 Gallionella sp. | reverse complement strand
GGGGTATCATTGACATTCTCCACCACCACCTGGAATGACTGTGCGGCGTATAATTTAGAAGAATCTGTCACCCGCACCACGACCAAATGTTTGCTGACCTGAGCACTATTTGGGATCCACGATACATGTCCATCTTCGCTGATAGTCATTCCCTCAGGCGCGGCATCCAGCGAAAATACCAGCTCGCTCCCCTCTTCAACTCTTGCGGTAGCGTCGTAATAATAGCCGACATCCTGTTTGGCGGCAGTCAACGGGACCGAGGTAAATATCGGGGCTCTACCTTCACCCTGTGAGGATTCCTGCTCGGATTCATCAGCCAGCTTGGCTACCACCTCGCCATTACTACGTTCATCCGCCAGGGCCACTTCTTGAATTGGGTCATCTTGAAAGTAGTCCGGAGAGCTGTATACGATATCGATCGGGTAGGTGCGCGGCAAGATTAATGGCACTGGTGTATTGGCCAGCACATTAATTGTGACTATCGCCGCAACGCTGTTCAGCAAACCATTGTTCGCCTGATATTTGAAGGTTACAATGCCCGTGAAGTCCGGTGACGGTGGCGTGTAAACAAAAGACCCATCCGATTTACCCACCAAAGTACCGGTTGATGCCGCGCTATAACTCACCGCGAATAACTGACTCCTTTTTGGGTCAGTATCATTCGCCAGGACACCGAAGAGGGGAATAGTCAGGGTGTTGCCTTGGGAAACATCATAGCTGTCGTCAACAGCTACTGGCGCATCTGCCGCATTCGCCGCCACCAGGGTGTAAGCTTGGGTTGAATATAACCCGGTAGAATCAGTAACGCGTACAGATACCAGTTGTTGGCCTGCCTGTTCAATGCTAGGCAGCCAGGAAATCAGTCCCGTCGCGCTGATACTCATGCCAGATGGAGACGCATCCAGTGCGTAAGTCAAAGTATCCGCATCTGCATCATTAGCCACAACCTGGTAAATGTAAGTAACACCCTGAAAGGCAACAGTCGGCGGCAAGGAAGTCATTATCGGCGTGTTGCCCGTCTTATTAGTCAGTATCTGGAATGCCGCATTCGCATCCAGCAAACCATAACCAAAATTATTATCCCCAGACGCCCCCAAACCGGGCGTAATTGCTTTTTCCAAATCCGCCACCATTACTGCTGGAAACGCACCAGCAAGCAATGTCAGCACACCTGATACATGGGGCGTAGCGAACGAAGAACCGCTCACTGTGGTGTAGGTGGCTTTGCCGCCAGTTGAAAGATCGTAAGTGTAAATAGCCTCACCTGGAGCTACCAAAGTGGGGAAAAAAACCCCGCCACAAGGTGAAGGGCCGCGGCTACTAAACCTGGCGATGTCATATAGTCCAGCAATATATTGCGAGTACTGCACTGCCCCGATTGAAATCACGCCCGCACTGCTGGCCGGACTGACTGCGGTAGCAGGCGCGGGACCATCGTTACCCCCGGCAAAAACAACGGCAATACCCGCAGCCTTAAGCAGACGAATATCCTTATCAAACTCGATGTTACATTTGTTATTGGTATTAGGCAGCCCCCAAGAGGCATTGACCACGTCAGGGGCATCACTGGTGTCTGGGTCATTATCAGGATCAAGCAACCACTGAAATATGGAATGAATGGCGCTGTAGGTACTCGTTCCAGCATCATTAAATACTTTCGCTGCAATAAATTTTGCGCCGGGGGCCACACCAATTTTAGTGCCACCTTCACTGCCGCCGACAATCACCCCCATGACCTGAGTTCCATGCCCATCAGCATCATAAGGTTTAGCATGCTGGCCGTGCGGATCAAACCAACTATTTACTCCGCCCCGCCACTTGCCGGCAAGATAGGGATGACTTGCATCCACACCGGTATCCATCGTCGCGACAACGACGCCGTCACCGGTAAGGCCTGCAGGCAGCTTAATGACATTTAAATTCCATTCTTTGGGTCCCTCGCTTGCTGTCACCAAGTGTGCATTAAACGTCACCAAGGGATCTGAGCGCACACTCTCTACGCCGGCCTGTGCAGCCAATCCACGAACTTGATCAGCTCTCACATTAGCCGCCAGTCCGTTAATAATCCAAAACTCCTTCAGTTTTTTTGCCTTGCGGCGTTTCAGGTAATTCTTGATGCGAGGATGACTTAATTGGGCTTGATGCTTCAGCGCTTTCACCAACTTGCCATTGCGCTGGCCACGATCGCGTACTCGATAATCTTCCGCGCGTATCGTGTCTTTCATGGTAATGATGACCGATACCCTTTCTTGCGGAGCAAGACGCTCTAGTTCCTGCACTAACTCCTCATCAATCGCCGCTATGGCCAGGGATGCGGGGGCAAATATCAACAAGCACAGGATCAACGCCAAGTAGCAACCGGAAAATGGCGGCTGACGCATCTGCACCACTACAGTCGCTCTAATGGGCATGGTCGCTTTAATAGGTACCCCCCGAAATTGTCATGTCAATTTGGTTAAATCAGTGCTACCTAGGAAGTAGCGAGTCCAACGAAATTGTAAGGGGCAATGAGGCTTATCCAAAGCAACCTCTGACAAGACCACATAGGACAGCGTCGAGACCTTCTATCTATATCAATATCTTGCCCCGTACACTCAACACCCTGTCTGGAGCCAAGTCCGACAGAGGATTTACTCGATACGCAGATTTTCAATTTTAGTGTCGCCAACCACCAAGCTGACCTTGTCGCCCGATTTCAAGCGTCGACCGGGATTTGCAAACATAATGAAATAGTCGCGTTCCTTCGCCACACTGCTGCTGCGAGGAGTCTGTCGCAACAGGCCGAGCTTGGGTGTATTCGGAATGTCCAACCGATTTCCGGTTTTTTCCACGACCAGATAAGGCTTAATCTTCTTATCCATAAGTGGCGTCGCCTTGTCTGGCTCCACCACGCGGTAGCGAAAGTCGAGCATATAACCGGCAGATGACAGCACCAGCCCTCTTATATTGATACCCAGGCTATCTACCATGCGCCCACCGCCAACCGATGGAGTAAAGCCAGCCTTGTTACTGCTAGAGCAGGCAGTTGTCAAAACAACCGTCAACAACAATGGCAGCACACTCAAAACCCGTTGCATCATATCTTTCCGCCCTCTGTCCGTCGATAACGCCGTTCCAACTTCAACTCTACCGTCCATTCTAGATGACATCGACACTGAAGGGGGTGGAAGATTCCACCCCCTTCCATCGCAAGCCCTCACTCAATTCACTTTAACCTGTACGCGAACTGTACTGGAAGTCGCGCCGCGGGTATCTTTAACCTTGTAAGTAAATGACTCGGTGCCTCTGAAATTCACCTTCGGTGTATAGCTTATCACGCCAGTCACTTTATTTACCGATACCTCCCCGCCATTGCCGGGCTCGGAAACGATTTTCAAGGTCTCTGGCGCAATCCGGTTAGCCGGATCAATTTTCTCATCAGGATCAGAATCATTGGCTAGCACATTGATCAATACCGGCTCGTAAGCTCCTCGCAACTTGCCGCGTACGGGCACGTTCATCACCGTATCGGCGCTGGCATTCGGTGGTCGATTGGCGATGACATTAAACGTAACAGTTGCCGGGGTGCTCAGCGACATCCCGTTGTAGGCACTATAAGTGAAGGTCGCAACTCCAATAAAGTCAGTTGTTGGCGGCGTGTAAGTCAATGAACCGTCATTATTGCCCGTGACTGTGCCGGTTGATGCCAAGCTGTACATTACTGCAGTCAATGGGTTCCCATCCGCGTCGGTATCATTGGCCAGGGGTCCCGGTGCCGTAACAATCAGGGTACTTTCCTGCATCATGGTATAGCTGTCATTGCCCGCCACAAGAGTAGCATTGCTCTGAGC
>JBAQWL010000072.1:0-1778 GCA_049298895.1 Gallionella sp. | reverse complement strand
GCTTTACATGTCGCGGGCGCCTATCCCTACTAACAAGCAACACGGCTTCATCAAGGCGTGGCGGCAAGTTTGCGCTTACGCTTTTCCGCGCCATGCACTCGAGGCGTTCGCATCTAGTGCAGCCAAGACCGTGCTCGAAGACATTGAGGATATTGAGATCCTGCGCTTTCTTGAGCTTGGATGGGAAGTTCGCATGGTTTCGATGAGTGATGTCTCGGTTGCTGTTGATAACCATGAGGACATTGAGCGCGCCGATGCCATGATACTTTCGCTCGGGCTTGCATGAACTGGGGCAATTCAAATCACACACCCTTCGCGACGCTCGTGTTCGACTGCGATGGTGTCATCCTTGATTCCAATCGCATCAAGACCGACGCCTTTCGCAGCGTTGCACTGCGCTACGGCTCCGAAGCAGCGGAAGCGCTCGTCCAGTTCCATGTTCAACATGGAGGAATGTCACGCTATCGAAAATTTGAACACCTGCTGGTCAATATTCTGGGGCAAGTTGAAAATGCAAAAGAAGTGCAGATGCTCGCCAGCGCCTATGGGGAGTGCGTTTATTGCGAACTTCTTAAGTGCGACGTTGCTCCTGGCCTTTTTGAATTGCGCAAAGCCACGGCAAATCAGGCATGGATGATAGTGTCGGGCGGGGACGAGGCGGAATTGCGGCGCGTGTTTGCTGCGCGTGGATTGGATGCTCTCTTTGAGGGAGGTATTCATGGCAGCCCCGCGACCAAGGATATAATCCTGCAGCGCGAGTTGTTGTCCGGTAATCTTGAGCTCCCCGCCTTGTTTGTGGGAGACAGTCGCTACGACTACGAAGCCGCTCAACGTGCGGGGCTGCATTTTATCTTTGTTCACGGGTGGTCGGAATTCCATGGGTGGCAGTCATATTGCGCGACGCACCAGATTCCAATAATCGAAAAGCTTGCGGATCTATACCCGTTCTGACGCATCAGGTTCAACAAACAAGAGAACGGTAAATGAAAGCTATTATTCTTGCCGAAGGTTTGCGAATTCGCGTGCTTGAAAGCGCGCCAGATGCAGAAGTGTTGAAGCAACGAATTAGTAAAGGGTATCGTTACGGCCTATTCAAATGATGCGGTATTTCTAAGCAGAGAATCAAATCTAACTATTAAAACCTCAGTAAGGATAAATAATGGCTTTACCTATAAAATGTTCACTGTGTCATGCTGGAGGCGAGAAGCAGGCCGTGGTGACACCACATGTCTATGGTGATAGTGAAGGGCGGGGACACGCTTTTTTTCATTGCGAGGCTTGTGATGTGCGCTACCAGTATCCTGGGCTGACACCAGAAGAGGAGGCGCGTTTCTATGCCGCCGAGTTTGAAGGGTTCATGGCGAGTCGTGCCGGGAACAAGGGGGGGTGGCACAAGGCGGAGGAACACTTGGTTGCCAACGAGCCGACCCGACTGCGCCGCATGAAGTACCTGGTTCCTCATCTGGCTGGGCGCACCAGTTTGCTTGAAGTTGGTTGCTCTTCCGGATTCATGCTCTTTCCTCTTGCCGATGCTGGGCATGCTTGTACGGGTATAGAACCTTCCGGAGTGTTCGGTGAGTTTGTCAAGAATCGTGGTCTGGCTGTACATGACTCATTGAGCCAATTACAGGAATCAGCACCGGATGCACGGTTTGATGTCATCTTGCATTTTTTTGTGCTTGAGCATATTGCCGACCCTATAGCTTTTCTTGAGGCGCAACTTGCTCTACTCAAACCCGGCGGCAAAATTATCTTCGAAATTCCGAATGCTGCTGATC
>JBAQWL010000071.1:0-5119 GCA_049298895.1 Gallionella sp. | reverse complement strand
GCCCTGTTACGACCTTGCTATCCCAGAAAAAACGGAGGTGTATTGTTGATCCATGCAACCAAACTTGAAGCTGTTACACAACCGCGCACGATAGAGCGCATCGTTGTCGGAGTGCAGACCAGTGACGGTGCGGGTGTTAAGCTCACACGCGTACTCACGCAAAATCTGCAACAGCGTCTGGATCCGTTCCTGCTGCTTGATAACTTTCACAGCGACGACCCGGACGATTACATTGGCGGCTTCCCCGATCACCCCCACCGAGGTTTCGAGACTGTCACCTATATGATTGCTGGCCGTATGCGCCATCGTGATAGTGGCGGCAACGAAGGGTTGTTACAGAACGGTGGCGTGCAGTGGATGACCGCAGGCCGTGGGGTGATTCACTCCGAGATGCCGGAACAGGAAAACAAAGTCATGGAAGGATTCCAATTGTGGATAAATCTGCCCGCAAAGCGCAAGATGATCCCCGCCTGGTATCGCGATATCCCTAGATCCGAAATTCCAGAATACACTACAGCGGATGGCGTCAAAGTGCGCGTGATTTCGGGGACGAGCAACGGCGTAGTGGGTGCAATGATGCGCGAAGATACCGAGCCGCTGTACCTCGACCTCGATTTGCCAGCGGATAGCCTGTTCTCGACCACCATTCCCTCAACTCATAATGCTTTCGTTTTTGTCTATCGCGGCGAACTGGATATAGGCAGTACCCGGCTGGGCACAAACCGCATGGCCATACTTGCCAACACCCCGAACGCTGATGGTGTGGTACTGAGTGCATCCGGCCCGGCCAAAGCTATCCTGGTGGCCGGTAAGCCGTTGGGCGAACCTATTGTCCAGCACGGGCCGTTTGTGATGAATTCCAAGGAAGAGATTTTTCAAGCGATCAAGGATTTTAACGAAGGGCACCTTGCCGATATAAGGTGAACACGCGATGTTGACTAACCTGTGATTTTTAACCGGGGAGGAGCGATCATGAAAGCATTGAATCATTATGGTCCTTTGGCAGGCCGTATCCTGCTAGCGCTGATCTTTATATTTGCAGGATTTGGAAAAATTACCGGTTTCGACGGCACGGTCGGCTACATAGCCAACAAGGGGCTGCCGCTGCCCCAGTTGGGCGCCATAGGCACAATCATCGTAGAGCTGGGTGGGGGCATCATGCTGGTGCTGGGCTGGAAGACGCGTTTGGCCGCAGCGGCAATATTGATATTCACCACAGTCGCTGCTTTGATCTTCCACGATTTTTGGGCCGCACCTCCAGACCAGGCACAAAATCAAATGATCCACTTTATGAAAAACATGGCCATCGTGGGCGGACTGCTTTTTGTGGTGATACATGGCGCTGGCGCGTTAAGTATGGACCGGAACGATAAAAAATAACGGATAGTCAGTGCCTGTCGACAGATGGACAATACGCCCTGTTATTTGTCACGCTGCCAAAGTGTTTCAGTCGCTGCCTGTGCCCGGTTGATGCAGCGGCTCAACACGAACAATAAATCCGACAAACGATTCAGGTAGGGTAACGCCTGCTGCGGCACTGCGTCGCCTTGCGATAGCGCCACCAAATCACGCTCAGCGCGACGCGCCACAGTTCGCGCCACATGGCATAACGCGCCGGCACGCGAGCCTCCCGGCAGGATGAATTCGCGCAGTGGTGGTAAGTCGGCGTTGTAATGCGAAATCTGCTCATCCAGCCAAGAAATTTTACTTTCTGCAAACATATCCTGTGTAGGCAAGGCAAGCGCGCCGCCCAGATCGAACAGGTCGTTCTGAATTTGCAATAGCCCCACTCGAATGTCAGCTGGAATGGATTCTGTGAGCAGTACACCGAGTTGGCTGTTCAGTTCATCCACGCTGCCCAGTGTGGCGATGCGTGCGTGGTCTTTGCGGATGCGTGTGCCATCGGCCAGGCCAGTGCTGCCGGTGTCGCCGGTACGGGTGGTGATTTTGCTCAGTCGCATACCATGATCCCCTTATGTTTATTGCTGCACAAGACAGTCGAAATAAATCTGTGCATCCGGCTGAGTGCTGCTGCGTTGGGCATGCCAGATCATTTCGCTGAGACATTCCATCATGCGATGTTGGGCATCGTGCTCCGATTCGAGCTTTTGCGTCAGGCGCACGAAGTGCGTGCGTATCCCCGGTGGTTGATCGATGGAAATTTGCTCTTCGATAGTGAGATGCATCATCAGGTGCAGAAAAGGATTGGTTGCGCCCTGTTCGGGCAAATAGTCCTTTTCCTGATGTTGTTGCGGACTCTCGAACACAGCATGATATTCAGGATGCTTAGCAATGAGCTGGGCGGTAAGGTCTTCCAGCGGAGTGAGTAACTCTTTGGCTAATTGCTTGCGCCAGGTTTCAAACAAAAAATTGCGCGCTTCGTCGCGCGACGGATTGAATAGCACTATTGTTCCTTATTCTTGTATTCACACAGATCGTTAATGATACACGTGCCGCATTTTGGCTTGCGCGCCTGGCACACATAGCGGCCATGCAGTATCAGCCAATGATGCGCATCCTGCATGAATTCGGGCGGAACAACCTTGAGCAATTTCTTTTCCACATCCAGCACGGTCTTGCCGGGCGCCAGTCCGATCCGGTTGGCGAGGCGAAAAATATGCGTGTCCACCGCGATGGTCGGCTGGCCGAACGCGGTGTTGAGGATCACGTTGGCGGTCTTACGGCCCACTCCAGGCAGGGCTTCCAGCGCCTCGTGCGTTTGCGGCACCGCGCCGTTGTGCCGCTCCATCAAAAGCTTGCAAGTTTGTATTACATGCTTAGCCTTGGTTTTATACAGGCCGATGCGCTGAATAAACTCGCGTAACGTTTCCTCGCCGAGCGCGAGGATTTTCTCAGGCGTGTTGGCGACCGGGAACAGCTGCCGCGTCGCGGCATTCACGCTGACATCGGTGGCCTGCGCCGACAGCATCACCGCGACCAGCAGCTCGAACGGTGTTTTATATTCCAACTCGGTGGTGGGGTGCGGGTTGGCGGCTTGCAGGCGCAAAAAGATTTCGCGGTGTTTGGATGGGTTCATGGTGCAGCTTCCATCAGCGCCTTCAGCGTGTTCAGGTCGCGCTCGACGAGGGTAGTGTCCTCAGCGAATTGCGCGTCTGTCATGCCGGGGCGTTGAAACAGCGTGAACAGCAATTCGCTGCCACTGCCGTTGGCCAGCACGCGCATCGGGTTGAGTATCACTTCGTTATCCAGAGTGACGACGTGGTCGAGCACGCCTAGATCGTTGGGCGTGACGAAGCGGAATTTCACTGTACCAATTGGGGTATTCACCAGCCAGTCGTTCCCGACGCGGCGTATCGATAGGCAGAATGCTGGAGCCCAGCGCGGGAGGTTCTCTGGAGCCGCTACGAATTCATACACGCGCTGCGGCGAGCAGGCGATGGACACCGCCAGAGTGGTTGCGCGCAGCGACTGTGCCATGTACGCGAAGTAAGGTCAGTGCGCCGCAGGCGCACACCCGCTGTCCACCGGCGTGATCGTCGCGTTCGCGCCTTTCAGCTTTTGTCCGGCGCGCAGGTTCAGCCAGTTCTTGCCGGCGATCAGCATGCCCAGTGTGATGAATGCGCCGGGCGGCAGGATCGCGAGCAGGAAGCCGTGGTAGTTCGGCACCACGGTGATCACCCAGGACTTTGCTGCTTCGCCGAATACCAGGTCGATGCCGGACAGCAGTGTGCCGTGGCCGAAGATCTCGCGGATGCCACCCAGTACTGCCAGCACCGCGGTCAGCCCCAGCCCCATTGCGAGGCCGTCCAGCGCGGAGTCCATCGCGGGATTCTTGGAGGCGAAGGCTTCGATGCGCGCAAGCACGATGCAATTGGTGGTGATCAGCGGAATGAAGACACCCAGAGTGACGTAGAGCGAATACATATAGGCATTCATCGCAAACTGGATGACGGTGACCAGCACCGCGATGATCAGGATGAATACCGGGATGCGCGCTTCATTTGGGACGAGTTGGCGGATCGGCGCGATCGCCGCACCGGACAATGCCATCACCAGCGTGGTTGCCAGCCCCAGGCTCACAGCGTTCACCACCGAGCTGCTTACCGCGAGGATGGGGCATAGCCCGAGCAGTTGCACAACGCCGGTGTTCTGCTTCCACACGCCGTTGTGCAAAATATCTTTGAATTCCTGTGAGGTCATTTTTTCTCCTTAAACCCCTCCCGGCCTCCCCTTGTCAGGGGAGGAGAGTGGGCTTTGTGCAAATAATTCATCGCGATGCTGCGCGTAATACTGCAACGCCTTGTGTACCGCTTTCACCACGGCACGCGGGGTGATGGTGGCACCGGCCATGTAGTCGAATTGGCCACCATCCTTTTTGACTTTCCAGTCGCTGTCCTTGTGATTTTCCAGCGAAGTGTCGTTGAAGACGTTGATCCAGTTGTTCTTGGCGATTTCGATGTAATCGCCCAAGCCAGGGGTTTCCTTGTGCGATATTACGCGCACGCCGCCGATCTTTCCATTGCCTTGGGCATCGCTGCGTATCGAGATGATCAGACTGATCTTGCCGCTGTAGCCGTCCGGCGCGATGACCTGCAGCACCGCGATGGAGGGTTCACCTTTGAGTCGGCCGAGATAGGCGACGCTGGTGTCATCAGTGCCCAGCAATGGGTCCGCCGTGAGTGGAGTGCTGTCCTTGATGATGTCATTATCGAAAGTGCCCGCCGGTACGATCTGCGATACCAGCCTCAACTTCTCTTTTTCCTCGCTGCGCGCGATGGGTTCGTGCGTCAGCTGGTAGGTTATGGCAAGTAAGGCCGTGCCGATCAGCGTAAAGAACAGCAGATTGAGTGCGGTATGCAGTGAGGCTTTCGCCATGGTGCGCCTCATGGCTTGACCTTCTTCCCAAACACTTTCGGCTGGGTGTACAGCACGATCAGCGGCACGCAAATGTTCATCAGCAACGTGGCGAAGGCGACCCCGTCCGGGAAGCCGCCGAACACGCGGATCAGATAGGTGAGCAAGCCCGCGCCCGCCGCGTAGATCAACCGCCCTTTGCTGGTGGTGGGGCTGCTGACCGGATCGGTGAGGATGAAGAATGCGCCCAGCATTGCCGCGCCGGAGAACCAGTGGAACAGCGGCGCGACGTAATGTATGGGAT
>JBAQWL010000070.1:0-6617 GCA_049298895.1 Gallionella sp. | reverse complement strand
TGGCATACACCACCACGGTGCGGTCGGGATGCGCATCGCAGAATGCGCTGAATTCATCCGCTGGACAGCCGAGGTCGAGCGAGCACTCCGCTTTGAGGTCAGGCATCAGCACACGCTTTTCCGGATTAAGTATCTTGGCGGTTTCGCCCATGAAGCGCACCCCGGCCACCACAATGGTCTTGGCTGGATGCTGGTGACCGAAGTTGGCCATGTCCAGCGAATCGGACACGATGCCGCCAGTCTCCTCCGCCAGATCCTGCAGATCGGCATGAACATAGTAATGCGCGACCATCACCGCATCCTGTTCCTTGAGCATGCGCTTGATGCGCGCAATCAGTTCTGGCTTCTCTTGCGTATTCGGTTCACGCGGAACCTTCGCCCAAGCCACCGCTGTTGGCGAGCCAGGGTGCTCATAGGCAAAAGGAATGGTGTTTTCGCTCATTGAGGTTTCCTCTGTACGCGATCTGATAATTCCAGGATCGCCGCTCGATTGCTCGGTGAAAAGACTTTTTCTGCAGCATCCTGCCATGCCAGCCACTGATAATTCAAATGCTCACGCGCCTCAAGTTGGATATCAACCGCTTGCGGAAGTTGCAAACCGAATACATGCTCGGTGTTATGGGTAATGTCGGATGGGTAGCGGTATCGCCACTGCGGATAGATCTCATAAACATTTTGCGACTGCCAGTCGCTGAATGGAAAATGGCGCGCATCCAGCCCGGTCTCTTCGCGCACCTCGCGCAATGCGGTCTCGACCAGCGTTTCATCTGCTTCACGACTGCCGGTGACAGACTGCCAATAGCCGGGATGATCGGCGCGCTCCAGCAACAGCACATCGCCAGAGGCAGTATAGATCACCACCAGCACCGAGACCGGCTGTTTGTAGAGTGTCATATCCCTGACTTCTGAAATACAATCAGGAGAAGAATATCCAGAACGGTTTGTTGCGCTGCCGCCAGTACACCACCGTATCGGCAAAGATGTCCTGGGCAATTTCTCTGTCGTTGACAGAAAGACCGAGTGTGTCGCTGACATTACTCAGTAATAGCACATAACCAGCTGCATCACGCCACGACAGATCACACAACGCATCGGCCAATGCATCCCAATTTACGCCGAACTCGGGCGGAAAGCCAGCCGCCTGCGCCAGTACATTGAGAAAATTCTGCTTGCCTTTGATACCTTTTAGCTCGGCCTCAAATAATGCGAAACCCGCTGCCCGGATCGCGCTGTGTAGCTGGTCTGTGCTGCACTGCAACGAATAGCTGCCGGCGGCTTCCAGATTGTTTAGTTGTTGCGCCAGTAAATTCACAACTACTCCCGTATGCGTTTAAAAGTTTGATAATGATCGGGGCTGTAATAGCATTCCGGCATCGGGCCGCATACGATGCGTCGCGCGCCACGATGGTTCACTCCCGATGTATTGACTGTGTATTCATGGTAATAGCCACGCGAACGTTTTGGCAAAATGCGCTCGAGATTACCGAATACCGCGCCATCACGCGGATAGGAAAACGACCCGCCCTGTTCGATGGCTCGCAAAGTGTCGCGTGCATCGGCGGGTAGTTCGGCCAGCATAATAAAAGGTAAGCCGTCTTGGGCATTGTTTATCAATGGTGCTGCCTGCACGAGAGGCGGGCACAGCACTACCAATAATACAATCAGCCAAACACGAAACAACTGCGCCATCGCTAGCCCTTGGCAATATCCACAGAAACTTCCGCAGTGGTTTGCACTTGTTGCCGCAAGCGGATATGTAAATCGCGCAACTGCCGTTCATCCACCGCACTCGGCGCCTGCGTCAGTAGACATTGCGCACGCTGCGTCTTGGGAAAGGCGATCACATCGCGTATGGATTCGGCGCCAGTCATCATCGCCACAATGCGGTCCAGCCCGAACGCCAGGCCGCCATGCGGCGGTGCGCCGTATTGCAAGGCATCAAGCAGGAAACCGAACTTGAATTGCGCTTCCTCTGCGCCGATGTTGAGCGCGCGGAAAACTTGCGATTGCGCCTTTTCCTGATGGATACGCACTGAGCCACCGCCAATCTCCGAGCCGTTCAAGACCAGGTCGTAGGCCTTGGCCATACACTTTCCCGGATCACTTTCCAGCAGCGCGAGATGCTCGTCCTTGGGAGCGGTGAATGGATGATGGCAGGCCGTCCAGCGCTTGGCTTCCTCATCGTATTCGAACATCGGGAAATCCACCACCCATAGCGGCATCCATGCCTTGCCGTTGGTGTAGCCCTTGTCGTGTCCGATCTTACTGCGCAATGCGCCGAGCGCATCGTTGACGATTTTTTCTTTGTCCGCACCAAAGAAAATGATGTCACCGCTCGCAGCGCCGGTACGTTCAATTATCGTTTTCAGTGCTTGCCCGTGCAGGTTCTTCACGATAGGCGACTGCAAACCAGTCTCATTGAGTTGCGTGATGTCATTAACCTTGATGTAAGCCAGGCCCTTCGCGCCGTAGATGCCGACGAACCTGGTGTATTCGTCGATCTCGCCGCGCGATAACGCCCCGCCGCCTGGCACACGCAACGCCGCGACTCGACCGTTAGCGGAATTTGCCACGCCAGAGAACACCTTGAACGCGACATCCTTCACCGCATCGGTGACTTCAGTCAGCTCCAGTGTGACGCGCAAGTCCGGCTTGTCGGAACCGAAGCGTGCCATTGCCTCCGCATGGGAGATGCGCGGGAATGGATTGGGCAATGCCACATCAAGCGTTTCCTGGAACACCTCGCGGAGCATCTCTTCCATCAGCGCGGTGATCTGTGTCTCGTTCAGGAACGAAGTCTCGATATCCACCTGGGTGAATTCCGGCTGACGGTCGGCGCGCAAGTCTTCGTCGCGAAAACATTTGGTGATCTGGTAATAGCGGTCGAAGCCCGCCACCATCAACAGCTGTTTAAACAGCTGCGGCGATTGCGGCAGCGCAAAGAATTCGCCCGGATGCACCCGCGACGGCACCAGATAATCGCGCGCGCCTTCCGGCGTGGACTTGGTCAGCATCGGCGTTTCGATGTCGATAAAGCCGCGGCTGTCCAGAAAGCGGCGGAACGCCATCGCCACCTTGTAGCGCAGCATCATGTTCTTTTGCATCTGTGGACGGCGCAGGTCGATCACACGATGTGTCAGGCGCACCGTCTCGGACAGGTTCTCGTCGTCCAACTGGAACGGAGGAGTCAATGAAATATTCAACACCTCTATCTCGTGACATAGGACTTCGATCTCACCGCTAGTGATGTTGGTGTTGGTGGTGCCTGCCGGTCGTCGGCGCACCTTACCGGTGACGCGCAGCACGAATTCGTTGCGCACTGATTCGGCGATCTTGAACATCTCGACGCGGTCTGGATCGCAGACGATTTGCGCCAGACCTTCACGATCACGCAGGTCGATGAAGATCACCCCACCGTGGTCTCGGCGGCGATGTGCCCAGCCGCACAGGCTCACAGTCTGGTCTAGTTGGTCAGTATTTAGGAGCCCACAGTAATGTGTTCGCATGATTCAGTTTATACAGTTAGGTCAGAATTAAGTTTGATTGGAAGTTGGCGCAACTGGTGCATCTGGTGCGGCTGCAACACCCATGGAAACGATGGTCCTAAGAGCCATGTCCACAGACATATTCAACTCGATGGTATCGACTTTTCGGATGAAAAAATAAAAACCATTCACCGGGCTTGGCGTAGTGGGAATAAACACTGCGACATATTCTTCGTCGAGCCGACTAACCACCTCACCGGGAACACTGGTTTGGAACGCCAGCGACCAAGCTTGCGGATGGGGGTAGCGCACTAGCAACACTTTACGAAACGAGTTCCCTTTGCCCGACAGCAAAGTATCACTGACCTGCTTAACCCCCTTATAGATGCTGTTCACGAAAGGGATACGCTGTAATAAACCTTCCCAATAGCGCAACAACTGCTGCCCGAACACATTGCGCGTCAACATTCCTGTCATGCCAACGATAAGTAGCGTCAGGATGACACCCCAACCGGGAATATGGATACCTAACAGCTTGTCGGGGTGCCATGCCTCCGGCAGCAACAGCAGGGTCTTATCCATCGTGCCGATGGTCAAATCCATCACCCAAAAGGTGATGCCGAGCGGCACCCAGACCAACATCCCGGTAATGAAATATTTTTTCATGAGCTAAGCTGCGCCACTCGCTATGGGAGCAGAAACGGTGCTGGCGGCGGGTACAATCGCTGCGTCAGGCTTGGTTTCCGGCTTGACATCAGACTTCTCAGGCTTTTTGGAGCCATTCTTGAAGTCGGTGACATAATAGCCACTACCCTTCAACTGAAAACCTGCGGCAGTCAACTGCTTGGCTAGTGTATCTTTGCCGCATTCCGGGCAAATGGTGAGCGGCGCGGCGCTGATTTTCTGCATCACATCTTGCTGCAGACCACAGTTGGAGCATCGGTATGCATAAATAGGCATGACACCCTCCTATCGGGTAATTTTCAAAGGGGCGCATTATACCTGAGCAAGGCTCGGCAACTCATCCTAAAGTGAGGATTAATCGGTTGAATCGGGGGCGCCCCCGCACCACGCCTGAGAAAGTGTCCCGCCACGGTCATTACGCATTACGGCGAATGCTCTATAGTATGCTTTCCGTTATCACACATAACTTCCCGCCCAATGTCATGATGCAACGCTGGCCGCAAAACTTGAATCGCGATCTATATCATGGGAAAATGGAGTGCGTTTAAATTCTCTAATGGTCGCAATCCAATGACGTCAATAAATTCTACCCATCTAATTACCCATCTGATTTTGGTTGCTTTTTCCCTCGGGTTCAACAACACTGCAGCCGCTGGCAACGACGCGGCTACAGCCCGTTACCAACACGCCATCCAGGCAAACCAGTCTTGCGAATCGTGCCACGAAAAGAACCAAGTAAATATTTACAACGCCAGCATGTCCAACGACTGCCTGGAGTGTCATGCATCCGATGAAGACGGCCCGGTAGTAAGTGTTGCTGAAACCGAAACGCTTGTGGCCGGGCATCCGCAGGAGGAAAAGAGATTTGCCGACCCTTATGCCGACAAATTAAAAGTCGCTCCACCACCCGAAGTAACTGCGGGAATGAGTGTGCCGATACTTTATAACGAAACCCGTATCGGCAAAGAACCCAATGAGATGATACCCATCCCGGCAGGCGAATTCACCCGTGGCTCCAATCACCGCTTGCCTGATGAAGGTCCAGAATACATAGCCAAGACTAAATCCTTCCTGATCGACAAATACGAGGTCACCAACCTACAATACAAGCAGTTCATTAACGATACGAACCGAAAGTCGCCAAATCATTTCCGTAGCCGCACCTATCCGGAAGGCAAGGTCGATCACCCTGTAGTATTTGTCTCTTGGTACGATGCCCATGATTACTGCAAATGGGCAGGCAAGCGCTTGCCCACCGACATCGAGTGGGAAAAGGCAGCTCGTGGCACTGACGGCAGGGATTATCCTTGGGGAGACGACTTTGATGTCAACAAGGTCAATTCCCCGGTACGTTGGTCATCTCTCAAAATGAAGGGTGACACCTTGCCGACAGGCTCTTTTGAGGCTGGCAAGAGTCCTTATGGCTTGTACGACATGTCCGGAAACGTGTGGGAATGGACTGACTCGTGGTATACGCAATACCCCGGCAATCAGTGGCCGAGTGAAAATTATGGTGAGCTATACAAAGTTTTAAAGGGCGGGTCGTGGTGGGACTGTTCGTTTTACCAGTGCGGTGTTTCCGCACCCGTTTTCAATCGCAGTTATTTCAAGCAAAACATAAAGAATTCCAGTTTCGGATTTCGGTGCGCTAAAGATGATAAATAAACATTGGTTGGGCGGTATTTTTTGTATGGCGCTGGCAAGCGGCATGGCATATTCCACAGAAGTAAAGGGTGCTGATCAACCCGTTGACAGGGGCATGGTACTGATCCCAGCGGGTGAATTTTCCATGGGCAGCAACAAGGAAGAAAACCTCGCCATGTGGCGCGATGCTAATGCGCTTAATCCTTTTGGTTTCAATGACCGCTTGTATGTCGATGAGCGACCGATGCGCAAGATTTCGCTCCCGGCTTTCATGATTGACAAATACGAAGTCACTAACGCTCAATACCGCGAATTCGTGATTGCGACTCGTCATAAAGTGCCTTACGTATGGGCACGGAATGGCTATAACATCAGTTATGGGTACCTGGAATATATGCCTCTGAAGGAACTGCGCCAAGTCGCAACCGACAAATTCAAACTGGACATGGATGTCACCGCCTTGACTCAAGAGGCATTGCTTGCCGAACTGCAAAATATACAGGCCGCACGCGACCCTCAACCGGTAACGTCTGTAACCT
Source organism: Gallionella sp. (assembly GCA_049298895.1). Lineage (GTDB taxonomy): Bacteria > Pseudomonadota > Gammaproteobacteria > Burkholderiales > Gallionellaceae > Gallionella. The sequence goes on along the minus strand of JBAQWL010000070.1, from coordinate 265 downwards.
GGTTAGATGCCAACAATTTTTGCAGGTGGTCGAGAAAGCGCCTGCCAACCGAAGCTGAATGGGAAAAGGCCGCGCGTGGTCCGCAAGGCTTCGAGTATCCATGGGGGAATAATTGGGACCCCAAAAAAATAAACACTATGTCAGAAGATGACCAGGCCCCCTACTCGGCGGTAGGATCTTACCCTGGCGACCAGTCTGCCTATGGCGTCTACGATATGGCGGCCAACGTCGCTGAATGGGTGGAAGACTGGTATGACGCCTACCC
>JBAQWL010000069.1:0-5794 GCA_049298895.1 Gallionella sp. | reverse complement strand
GGTGGTAAAGGTAAGCGTGCCGGTGGTGGCCGTCGCCAGCGTCTCGGCATTGACGAATCCGGTCACGTTGCCCGACAGCACCGGGTCGGTCGCGCCATATCCGCGGCTCGCAGGAGTCGCGGTATAGGTCAGCGTGGCCGGCGTGATGGACAGTGCCCCGCCGAAGTAGCTGATGGCGTAGTTGGTCGAGGTCAGGCCGCTCGGCGTGATGACATAACTACCGGCATTGATCGCGCCTTGTGAGGTGCCGCCATATGCCAATACGCCGCCGAGTACCGCTGATGTTTCGCCGTTGACCAGGCCGGTGTACGTCACCCCGTTGCCGCCGCTGTATGCGAGACCGTCATAAACCTTGGATGCGGCATTGGCAGCAACGGCCAACGGAGCTTGGGTGATAGTCAACAATCCGGTATTCATATAGGCAATGGTATAGCTCACTGTCGTTACTGCGCCTGTCGCGCTGATGGCGTAGGTCCCCACATTACTGCCCGCAACGCGGCTGATTGTCGGGAGGATCGATATTGTGGTGTCGCCATCAATCAGTCCACCCAAGGTATAAGTCAACGCGGGATCTGCGCCGGTACTGTTGTATACCTTGCTGGTGCTGACAGTAGTAATCGTCAGGGTTGGTTGAATCCGGAAATAAATCCGGTTACCCGAGACCAGCGGATCGCTGCCGTCATCCACGTTATATCGCTTGGCTGCCTCGACCAATCCTCCGCGCACGGTGCCGGTCGGATTGCCAGTGTAGATGCGCCAGGCACCGCCAGCGCCAGTGGTGATCGCGACGTTACCGGCGTTGATGAAGTTACCGCCGCTGCCAGTAGGATTCAGTGTCGAGTTAATATCTGCAATCAGGGTGACTGCATCGGCGCTGGTGCTGGTTGTCGCAATCGCGGCGGTAGTCAGCGTCAGGTCGCCGGTCTGGGTGCGCACGTCCACCAGACCGGTGACATTGATGCCCGCGATCAAAATGGCGTTCGAATCGATGAGAGAAACATTGGCACCGCTGCTCACTGCAACCGTGCCAAAATTATTGCCGGGGTTGGCGAGCGTAACGTTACCCGCGCCTGTGGCGAGTGTGAGTATCCCGACTGTAGCGGTCACAGCACCCGTCGCGCTGATGTTACCCGCTGTCAGTAATGTCGCCGCACCAAATGTCGTTGTGCCGCTGTAGGTCTGCGCGCCGCTGGTACTCACAGCGCTGCCATTAATGTTCAATGCAGTTCCGGCCGCCCCGGTTAACGCTGCAAGTGCAACACTATTTCCAATGGCTCCACCCAACGTGACGGCACCCCCGCCAAGAACATTAAGCGTGAATGCCCCATTGATGGTACCGGTGCTGGAAAGAGTGCTCCCGATGCCGACCACGATACTGCTGTCGCTACCCAGCGTGATTGCTCCGCTATAAGTCGCCGCTGTTAACGAGCTGTTGGTCAATGCACCCGCCGTGCCACCAACACCTGTGCCGTTCAGTGTCAATGGCCGCGCAGTTGCTAGCGTAATTCCGTTCAAATCGAGCGTCGCCCCAGTGGAAACATTGATGCCCGCAGATGTACCGAGGGCTGAAGCGTTACCGAGCGAGAGCGTGCCTGCGCTTATCGTGGTCGCGCCGCTGTAGGTGTTCGCCCCTGATAATGTCCATGTACCGGTACCCACCTTGATCAAGCCACCCGTGCCGCTTATCACACCACTAAAGATCGTGCTGATGTTATCTCCTCCGGCAGTCATCGTGTAAGCGCCCAGCGACACATTGCCTCCCCCAGCCAAAGAACCGATGCTTGTGTTAGCCCCGAGATAAACCGATGCTCCTGTGGACACCGTCACTGCTAAAGGCGTATCTGTTAACAAGGTACCCGTTAACAAGGAACCGGCAAGAATCGTGGTCGCACCGGTATAGGTGTTCGCCCCTGATAATGCCCATGTGCCGGTACCTGCCTTGGTCACGCCACCCGTACCGCTTATCACACCACTATAGGTCGTACTGGTGTTATCTCCCCCGGCTGTAATCGTAAATGCGCCCAGCGTCACATTACCGCCCCCCGCCAACGATCCGATAATTTCATTGCCGGTGAGCGCCAGCGTAGCAACACTGGACATCGTCACGGCGCTTAAATCTGCGATTGCGGTGCCGTTCACGGACAATGAGCCTGCGTTGATCGTGGTCGCACCGGTGTACAGGTTTACGCCAGTCAGTGCCAACGTGCCCGCCCCGACCTTGGTCAGTGCACCTGTCGTAAGAGCACCCACGCCCGACATCGTCAGGGTATTCGCACCGACGCTTACGTCGATCGAAGACGTGGTGCCCGCAGTCAGGGTATAGGCTCTATTTGTTGCTGCAGTCGCGCCGGTGTATCGCAAGGTGCCGCCGCCCAGTATCAGGTTGGTGGCGACGTTGGAGGCTGCGCCGAGATTACCGGCGACAAGGCCGTTGCCTATTGTTGCAACACTCAGGATGCCTGCGTTGATCGTGGTCACACCGGTATAGGTGTTGACCCCGCTGAGCGTCACCGTGCCCGCCGTGGTCTTGGTCAATGGGACAGCACCTGCCAGGATCGCACTGACCGTTCCGTTGGACACGGTATAACCCGTGCTTGTCAGCACCCCGGTCGTGCCGGTGATGCTGCCGTTGGTCAGCGTGACTGCACCTACCGTATCAGAGACACCACCAATATTAAATATACCGCCGTTCACGGTCACCGCGCCCGAGGACAACGCGTTGGAAACCCCTTCAGTCAAGGTGCCTGCGTTGATTGTGGTCGCACCCGTGTAGCTACCCGCGTTCGCAGTCAAGAAAGTCAGCACACCCGCGCCCGATTTGGTCAAGCCGGCTGTACCTGTGGCAGGAGCAACGCTAAACGTAAGTCCACCAACGGCGAAAATTTTAGCTTCCACTGCACCAAAAGCCAGCGAATCCGTAGTTCGTCCAGCGCCAGAAGTTATCGTATTCGCAACTCCTGCAGCTGAAAAGACCGCGCCAGATGTAATCGTCAGAGTTCTGACCACACCGTTCGAGCCGATCGTATAAGTAAAGCCACCGGCTAGAGAGAGAGAGTTGAGTGTGACGGTGGCGTTCGGAGACACGGAGGCAGTGACTCTCAGGTTTACACCGGGGGCCTGGGTTGTCGCATACTCGGTAGCCACTGCCAGCGGCCGGATGCCAAACGTATTGGCCAGATTGTTGGCCAGATTGATGTTGTAAGTGACAAACCCTATACCCGCTCCCGTCGCTGAAGTATCCCCAATCGCATAGGGGACGATCGGTTTAAGTGTTGGCCCGGTATTAGCGCCAACCAGACCTAGGCCGGTGGCAGTCGTGAAAATGAGGTTGGTATTCCCGGCAGCCGCAGCACCAGCACCCAGGTTTGTTCCACGGAACAGGACAGTTGCGCCCGCGCTTCTGGCGATGCTGGCAGCGGTCAACGTGGTACCGCCGCCGGTACCGGAATTGAGGGTGACGGTCGACGCACCCGACGCCAACGTCAACGCACCGATCGTTTCACTGGCGGCCGTCGCAGCGACGTTGGTGCCGTTGAACACCAACTCGCCGCCGTTCAGCGTAAGCGCCAGAGTGTTGCTGATGCGATTGGTGTTGTTCGTCGCAGCATTATTCAACGTCAGCATGCCGCCCAAGTTAACGGTGAATGCTGAGCTGGCCGCGGTGCCAGCCCCACTGAGGGTGAGCCCGCCTGCGTTGATCGTGGTCGCACCGGTGTAGGTATTGATACCTGAGAGCGTGAGTATGCCGATACCATTCTTTGTCAGCCCACCCAGACCTGCGATGACACCGCTCGATGTACTTGCGGCGGCTGCATCAACGGTGAGACCAGTACCGGTCGTAATGGTTGTTGCGACGGCCTGATTCAGTCCAGTAGGTGCGGTGATTGAGATCGCACCGGCGGTGCTGAGGTTTGCGTTAACGGCAACGGCAGCAGCGGCGATCAGATTAATCGCGCCCGTGCCGGCGTTGGCGATGGCCGAATTGACGTTGATATTTCGAACAGCATTCAATGTGAGGCTGTTGGCGCTGTTCCAACTCACCACATCATTGACAAAGATGTCGCCGTTACCAAGAAGATTGACCGTGCCTTGGCTGCTCAGGATGGTCACGCTGGTCGTTGCAAGATTGGCGCTTAGTACAGCTCCGGTAATATCGCCAGCACTTGCGGCAATAGTGAAATCGGGGGGGTCGATCAGCCAGTTGCCGGTTGCTCCTTGCACAGCCTCGGTGGTGATCTTTGCATCGCTGGCGACATTGACGTGCGCCGCAGAAGTTTCAATAAAGCCGCCGTCTCCGCCATTCGGCGCAGACGCATCCAGCGTGCCACCCACATTGACTTGCCCGACTTGCATGTCACCCAGCAGGATGATAGTTCCATTGACGTTCCCTATTGTGCGAGCCTCGATGATGCCGGTGTTATTGACCACGGCGGTGCTGAGCGCGACAGCAGCCTTGGCCGACATATACACCTGTCCGCCATCAGCCTGTATCAATTGTTTATTCTCGGCCAGCGCGTTGAGTGAGCCCTGATCTGTTGTGTAAGAAAGCAACGAGCCATTGTTGAGATTGAGCGTGACTTTGTCGCCGGCGGCCAGCAGTGCTGTGCCCAGCGTGGCGGTAATGATGCCTTCGTTGCGCACTTCGGGCGCAAGCAGGGCAATGTAGCCGGCTTGTGCTGCAGTGAGAGCGCCCTGGTTGACAACAGACCCAGCTGTACCACCGTTGCTGAAGCCGTAATTACCAGCTATGAAATCAGCATCGCTGAGGCTCAGTGTGGTAGCAACCAAACCACCCACATTCACTTGTGCGCCTGCACCAAACAACACGCCGTTGGGATTCAGAACGAAGACCTGGCCGTTCGAAGTCATATTGCCGAGGATCGCGCTTGGATCCTGGCCGAGAACGCGGTTGAGGGCAATGGACGATGCGTTGGGTTGATTGAAGCGTACAGCTTCGTTGCTGCCAATGCTGAAGCTTTGCCAGTTGATGGCGAGGTTCTGGGTATTTTGGGTGATGGTGGTGGTCGCACCGGCTTGGGCGATCGCACCAGCTCCTGCACTGATTTGTCCGCCCGTGGGTTCCGCTTGAGCCAGCGGCATGAGCAATGCCGTTCCAGAAAGAACCAATAAAGCGATAGCAATGAAATTGCGCCCCAACACAGATTTGTTGGATCCTTTTACATTTTCCATAACAACATTCCAGGCACTCAAAAGCTTAGCCTGGGAACGAGCGGAAATTGTAGTTGAGGCGGCGGAGTATTTAATAGCGCATTCCCTAAACTAAAATAACTATGTTGCGTTGATCATCGTGATGCCGGTCAATTTCTTGCTTGGCTATGAATGCAAATTTCAATATGCTGGAGAATGGCAGCATTAAATTTACATTCACTTAATTCGAAGATCGCCCAAAGAGACTACGGTAAAACAAAATCGTTCACTGACTTGAGTAAATGTGTGGAAAATGTTCTGCCTACTGCCAAATTCCAAATATCTTTGTTTTTATCAGATTGAACACATCCTTGTATACAGCACATAGCATGCCATTGATAGTCCATTGTTTTAACAACTATAAGTTTCACAATTCAATTACGACTTCCAAACAAAAGGAATTATTATTTCCCATAATCGGGAAGATGGGATTTTTTTACTTTTTTGGTTTGGTTGAATTACTAGAGTCCGTTGACATATGAAATATAATGACACCATCTCGTTAAGGAGGATAGTGCCATGGCAAGGAAACTACTACGTGATGACCAATACAAACGAATTGCCGACATGCTGCCCGCACAACCTG
>JBAQWL010000068.1:0-7200 GCA_049298895.1 Gallionella sp. | reverse complement strand
AGTCAGTGGGCGAGTAGTCATGTCAGGGGTTCCAACTGGGCTGCACCCGCAGGGGGTAGGCCCTGCGGTTCCCGTTGTCAAAGCGACAACCGCAACACGCAGGCGCAAGCAAAAACGCCGATCCGGTCTTTGCCTTTACTCAGTGCGCAGCGCTCAGCCTTCACCCAGTCCTCACGCAGTCCGCAGTCCTCAGCGCGCGGTTTTACCCTGATCGAACTCATCATTGTTATTACCCTCATCGTGATTCTGATGGGCTTGTTCATGAACCGCTTCATGTTCTATCAAGAACAAGCCGAGAAGGTTGCTATGGAAGGGGTGGTGGGCGCGATACAAAGCTCGCTGACCTTGCAATACGGTCAGATACAGACGCGCGGCAATCCGACCGATGTGCCAGCATTGGCTGAGGACAATCCGATGAACTGGCTACAGAAAAAACCGAATAATTACGCGGGCGAATTTTATGAGCTCACGCCCCTGTCGGCGAGATCCGGCAACTGGGTATTCGATCTCAAGACGCGCGAGTTGGTTTACCTGGTGCGTAATGGCGACCACTTCAAGCCAGGACTGGATGGCAAAAATTGGATACGCTTTCATGTCGCGACCCGCTATGAGGGGTCGCGTTTGCCTTCGCAGCAAAACGCAGTGCCTCAGTTGACTGGCTTGCTGTTTGAGCCGGTCGAACCGTATTCGTGGCTTTAATAAATTGCCATGGCCACTAATCCGGCTGATATCGTGTTATGGCGTACGCTGGCAATTTTTCTGCTGGTGACCGCGCTGCTGGGTATTTTACTGGGGCTGTTGCTGATCTTCAGGCCGCAACTGCTGGTGCGGATCAATCAACTGGCGAACCGCTGGATATCCACCCGCCATCTCAGCCGCTTGATGGATCGCAGCATCAGCTTCGAGCAATGGTTTTATCAGCATCATCGCGTGACGGGCATCGCCGTGGTGCTGGGCGCGAGCTATATTTTTGGCTACTTTGGCCTGTGGTTCAACAAGGCCGCCGCCATGCAGCGCATGCGAGTCAGAATACCACCGCAGTTGCTGGATGGGTTGCTCGACGCGCTGGTGTTGTGCACGCTGTTGGGCGCGGCGGTTGCGTTCATCATCGGGCTGTTCCTGTGGCTGCGCCCCAGCCTGCTGCGTGGCTTTGAAGCGCAGTCCAATCAGTGGGTATCTTCACGCCAGGCCACGAAAATTCTGGATATACAGCGTGACCAGGTGGATCGCTTCGTGATGCACCATGCGCAAAAAGCCGGCTGGCTATTATTGCTGGGGAGTATTTACCTGTTTTTGATCCTGTTCCGCCTGTTGGCATAGAACGACCTCCTGTCGCGTAGGTACTTGCATTCTGCGCAGGCTTCACTTAGAGTGCGTCACGTCTGAATAAATTCTTGCTGCGGCAAGGGTTTAGTGGACGAAGTTTAAGTTCTCAATTAACGGGGCTGCGGCCTCAAAACATTAAGGAGAGTCAACATGAAACAACAATCTGGTTTTACCTTGATCGAGCTGATTATGGTGATCGTGATTCTGGGTATCCTGGCGGCAACCGCATTGCCAAAGTTTGTGGATTTAAGCTCTGATGCTCTAAATGCTTCAATTAAAGGAATAGCCGGTGGGCTCGGTTCAGCCAATATTATAAATTATGCCGGTTGCAAAGCTAAAGGAGGCGTTGTTACTGCCAATGTGTGTAGTGCTGTAACACAATGCTCCGATGTTGGTGCGCTTATGCAGCCAGCCATGACGCTGGGGACAACGGTGAGTAGCACAGTTCCCTATTTGACAGCTAATACGGCAAGTACTACTGCAGGCGTTACTTGTACAATTCAGCAGGGTGCGTCTACTACTGCTACCTATACAGCAACCTCAGCACCATAAAGTAATTTAAACAAAATCGTAGAATCAATGGGGTCAGACTCGATTGATTTGTAGGCGTAAAACAAAACATTAGGGAGGCTACGGCCTCCCTTGTTTTTTTGCCTGCCGTTTGCGCTTTTTGCTACACTGTGCATCCGGTCGAGGTAGTGGAGGACATCATGGAAAAAGCGTTATTTGTTCGTGCGGAATGGGATGAAGAGGCCGAAGTGTGGGTCGCCACGAGCGACGATGTTCCCGGCCTGGTTGCCGAAGCCGGCACCGCAGAGGCTTTGCTGGCCAAGTTGCGCACATTGATCCCGGAGTTGCTGGAGGCCAATGGCTGCCCCGGTGCGGATGAGGTGCCGTTCGAGCTGTTCTCGCGGCGTTTTGATGTGGCGCACCGGCAAGCCGCCTGATGGAAGGTTTTACCGCGCAGTTAAAGGCCATCCTGCTCAAGGCAGGATGCCGGTTTGAAAGGCAGGGCAAAGGCGATCACGAGATTTGGTTCAGCCCGATTACGGCGGTCCGTTTTCCCGTGGATGGCAAAATCAAATCGAGGCATACGGCAAATGCGGTCCTGAAACAGGCCGGGTTGCCCAAGCAGTTTTGAGCGCCCGGCCTGTGCTGGTCAGGGGGAGGCTTCGGCCTCCCTTGTTTTTCGCCCGCCGTTTGCGCATTTTGTTACACTGAAGCCCGATCTGAATTTCCTGCCGCAGGGCTTAAAGGGCATGCGTTTGAGTGCCAACCGGCAGACAGGCCGGTAGCAATTTGACGTCACGCAAAGGACTGTGCATTACGTTATGACCATGAGTAATTCTCGACAATTTGGCATCGGACTTCAGCGCGGCTTCACGCTGGTGGAGTTAATCATGACGATGGTCATCGTCGGCATCCTTGCCGCCGTCGTTGCGCCGCGTTTTTTCGACAACAACGTGTTCCAATCGCGCGGCTTTGCGGATGAACTGCAGGCCTCATTGCGCTATGCGCAAAAGGTTGCGGTCGCGCAGCGTCGTGTGGTGTGCATGGCATTTGATATCGTTTCCGTCCCCAATACGCTTGCGCTGACGATAGACACTAACACCCCCCCCGATGGCGGTTGTGATGCGCCGCTGCCATCTCTCGCCGATGGTGCAAACTATGTGGTACGTGCGCCTGCCGGGGTGGCTTTTGGTACTGCGCCGGCACCGGTGGATTTCAGCTTCAATGCGCTGGGGACACCGGCTCCCGCACCGCCGACGATCACCATCACCGGTGCGACTAATGGCATCACCATAGAGCCCGAGACCGGCTATGTGCACTCGCCATAAACAGCGCGGCATCAGCCTGATCGAGCTGATCATGTTCATCGTCATTGTCAGCGTCGCGCTGGCGGGGATACTGCTGGTGATGAACACGGTGACCCGATCCAGTGTCGATCCGCTGATCCACAAACAGGCGCTGGCGATCGCCGAATCGCTGCTGGAAGAAATAGAATTGCAACCGTTCACGTTTTGCGACCCGGATGATCCCGCAGCGGCACTTATTGGAACAGTTGATACCTCTCCGTGTACCACTCCGCCTGGCGGAGAGGCCCTCGGGCCTGAGGCAGGCGAGGATCGTTATTCGACGACCAATCCGTATGACAACGTCAACGATTATCACGGCTTTGGCATGGCTGCCGGCGCGATTCTGGACATAGGCGGGATCAGCACCGGGGTGAACGGCTATACATTAGCGCCGATCGTGATTACACCCGTCGGTCTGGCACTTGGTTTGCCTTTAGTTAGCGATGCCCTGCAAATCACCGTGAGCGTCACCGGCCCGAATAATGTACCGGTGGTGATTGAGGGCATACGCACCCGTTACTCGCCGAGGGCAGTACCATGACGATGAAGCGGTCAAGCGGCTTCACGCTGGTCGAGATGATCATGGTGATCGTGATCACCGGCATCATTGGCGGCATGGTGGCGGTGTTTCTAAAGGCGCCGGTGCAACAATATATGGATGTCGCTCGGCGTGCGGACATAACTGATATCGCCGATACCGCGTTGCGCCGCGTTACGCGAGATTTGCGCCTGGCCTTGCCCAACAGTGTGCGCAGAACAGGGGCCTGTAGCGGCGGTGCGACGATCTGCTTGATTGAATTCCTGCCGACCGGTTCGCCAAGCTGTGCGGCCAATACCGTCTGCATGGGCGGCGGGCGTTACCGCGCTGGCGCGGGCGGGACGAATGACGAACTCAGGTTTGACATAGCCGACAATAGCTTTGAAGTGTTGGGGCTGATGCCCACCATGGTCGCGGGTGCGACTCCCGATCAGATCGTGGTGTACAACCTCGGCATTGCGGGTGCGGATGCCTATGCGGGCAGCAATCGCGCGGCGGTTGCTGCCGTGCCAGCAGGCGCCATCGCTAACATCGCTGCAACACAGTTCCCGTTCGATTCTCCGGATCATCGCTTTCATGTCATTTCCACGCCGATCAGCTATGCGTGCGATGGCACAGGAACCCTGTGGCGCTATTGGGGCTATGCGATTCAAGCCGGGCAACCCGCAAGCATCGCAGCCCTGAACGGCCTTGCGGGTGTTCAAACAGCGCGTCTGGCCAACAACATCACGGATTGCCGCTTTACTTACGAGGCTAACGTGGTGGCGCAGCGTACGGGTCTGGTGACCCTGCGTCTGGCGATCACCCGGGACAATGAGACTGTCACGTTGTACAGCGCCACCCATGTGAGCAATCAGCCATGAAAATATTGCGCCCATTGCAACAGGGTTTCAGTCTGGTCTCGGCGATCTTTTTGCTGGTGGTCATCGCCGCGCTCGGTGCCTTTGCCGTGACATTGTCCACCACCCAGCAGCAAAGTGCCGGGCTGGATGTGGTGGGCGCGCGGGCCTATCAGGCAGCGCGGGCCGGCATTGAATGGGGTGCGTTCGAGGTATTGCAGGGTGGAGCTTGTCCGGCTTCCCCGTCGGTGGTTGCTGGTTTGCCCAACACCCTGGCAAGTTTTACCGTAACAGTGACCTGCAGTAGAGCGGATGCGATGGAGAATGGTGTAACAGTTACCCTCTATCAGGTGACTTCAACGGCAACGCAGGGCAGCGTGGGAACATCAAATTACATGGATCGGCAGATCAGTGTGTCGATTGCGAAATAGTGACGGGAGGATAGAAAATGAAACGGGCTAATGTGCATCAAGGCAATCCAAGTGTACCGGGATTAAGGCCGGGCGGAGTGGGTGCGTGGCTAGCTGTGTTGCTGCTGGCATTGTTCTGGTCGGGCAGCGCGATGGCGGCGGTATGCACCAGCTTGAGTGCGGGCAGCTGGAATTCGGCGGCGCGTTGGTCGTGCGGCCGGGTTCCCTTGACGACCGATACGGTGGTGATCGCGCACAACATCACATTGGATGCGAATCGAACGGTGGCGGGCCTGACCATCAATGTGGGCATGGTGCTGAACGACAACAACAGAGATCTGACCGTTACCGGGAGTGTCATCAACAATGGCACTTTCGGATCTAATGGTGGCGCCCTGATCATGCGTGGAGCAAGTACCACAATTTCGGGATCAGGTACATTCAATAACACTGATCTTCAAATCGATGCGTTGGGTATTTCTCTCCCCGTTGGCTCGACGATGGCATTTGCCAATCAGGCGCAGGTTCGGGTGGGCCGCAGTAATACGGGTTCGTTTACTTTGAACGGGGCAGTCACTGGTGCGGGGTTGGCATCCGGCGACAGAATCATGCGGGTGTATCAAAACTCCAGCGTGACGATAAACGGGACGATCAATGCGCCCAATGCTCACATTCGGTTAGAGCAGAATACATCAGTTACCAATAACGGCTCGGTTACAGTCCAGTATTTAAGAACCGATGCTGCAACATCGGTTTGGACACAAGGCATTAACTCCAGTCTGACGGTGACGCAAACCCCAGCCGGAGTCTGGTTGGGCGTGCTTAACGCCTCTGGCACCGGCAATACGGTTACTTATAATGGAACATCCACCCCGCTGACTCCCAGCGCGAACACTTATTACAATTTAGCGGGAACGGGAGTTATTTGCCCGCATACTTTCATCGTGCTGGGCTCGAACCCTTGTGTACTTCCCCCCGCAACCACTTCGGTGACGCGCAATCCAGGCAGTTGTGAGAATTTGGCGGGAGTGGGCACGCGGGCATGGACTCCCACGCCTACCTTCAATGTCAATACCAGCGACAACGCCTATGCAACCGCCACCGCCACGAGCGCCATCAGCACTCAGCTGACCAACTATCTGAAATGCACTGGCTATGGCTTTGTTATTCCCGCCGGCGCGACCATCAACGGGATTGTGGTCAAGCTCGAGCGCAAGATCAGCAATACCGGGAGCGCCAGCGGCAAGGACAACGATGTGAAGCTGCTCAATGCGGCTGGCACTATCGTGGGTACCAATCACGCCACTGCCACCGCTTATACGACTACGGATATTATCGAAGCACACGGCACTTCGGCGGACACATGGGCCGCAGGCCTTACTTTGGCGGACATCAACAACGCCAATTTCGGCGCGGTATATTCGGGAAGTATCACCAAAACCACAGCCAGTACCACCCGCAGAATTACCGTGGATCATATGCCGATCACAGTGACGTATTCTGAGCCGCCGGCTGCGCCACATCATATTCGGATCGAACACGATGGTACCGGGCTGACCTGTCGGGCAGAGACGTTGACGGTGACGGCTTGCGCCAATGCAGCCTGTACCGCACCGCACTTAACCACTGCCGCAGTCACCGGGAATGTGACCTGGGCGGGTAGCCCCGGGGGGGGCATTCCATTCACCATCGCCAGTGGCGGCACCGGGCAAACGACGGTTTTGTTGCCAGTTACCACCGCGCAAACGGTGACACTGGGAACCAGTGCGGTTTCTCCGGTGCAAACCAACCCGCCCAGCACTTGCGTCAACTTGAGTGGCGGTGCGGCCTGTAGCTTGGCCATTAGTTTCGCCACGACCTGTTTCGATACTGTAGAGGTGGGTGCGGCAATTAGCACCCCGATATTCACCAAACTTTCAGGTACGGCGTTCTCACTGGATGTGTTGGCAACGTCCACCTACAGCGGTACGCTGCAAGTTGAATTGGTCGACTCGTCAACTGGCATTTGCGCGACTTATGCCAACCTGAATACCCAGAGCACGACTTTCACCAGTCAGATCAGGAAAACGCTTAACTTCACCTATGCGAATGCCGCCAATAACGTCAGAGTTCGTGTCACCGGTCTTTCAGCTCCCAGTTGTTCATCGGACAGGTTTGCAATCCGCCCGCCATCTCTGACAGTCACTTCGAGTGCCAATGCCGATGCCACCGGCACCAATGCCAGCGCGACG
>JBAQWL010000067.1:0-1577 GCA_049298895.1 Gallionella sp. | reverse complement strand
TGATGAGCGTCGCCATGATCGGCGCAATCGCCATCGGGGAATGGCCGGAAGCGGCGGTGGTGATCTTCCTGTTCGCGCTGGCCGAGTTGATCGAAACGCTCTCGCTGGAGCGAGCCAAGAATGCGATTCGCGGCCTCATGGCCATGACCCCGGAGATCGCCACCGTGCGTCTCGACAACGGCGAATGGCGCGAGATGGCGGCAGCCGACGTCCAGGTAGGGCAAACCGTTCGCGTCAAGCCGGGTGAGCGCATCCCGCTGGACGGCGTGGTTACGGCGGGTGGCAGTTCGGTAAATCAGGCGCCGATTACCGGGGAAAGCATTCCCGTAGTGAAAGTTGCGGGTGACCCGGTTTTCGCCGGTACGTTGAACGAGCGCGGCATGTTGGAATTCCGCGTCACCGCCAACAAGGGCAACACCACGCTCGCCCGCATCATCCGCTCGGTTCAGGAGGCGCAAGGCCAGCGCGCGCCGACGCAACGCTTCGTCGATCAATTTGCGCGTTACTACACGCCTGCTATTGTGGTTTTTGCGGTTCTGGTGGCAGCCGTACCGCCGCTGTTGTTCGGCGCTGCGTTCGAACCGTGGTTCTACAAGGCACTGGTCATGTTGGTGATTGCATGCCCCTGCGCGTTGGTGATTTCCACGCCGGTTACCGTGGTCAGCGGTCTTGCCGCAGCGGCAAGGCAGGGCATTCTGGTGAAGGGCGGCGTGCATCTGGAAAATGGTCGGTTGATCAAAGTCGTGGCATTGGACAAGACCGGCACGCTGACCCATGGCAGGCCTGTCGTGACCGATGTGATTCCGCTGATTGAATGGCCGACAGAAACGCTGTTACAACTTGCCGCCAGCGTGGACGCCCATTCTGAACACCCCATTGCGACCGCCATCACCTCGGCTTGGCAGACCCCTGCTGGCGAGATCGCGACAGAGCGTCCGCTGCTGCCAGTCACTTCGTTCGAGTCACTCACAGGTCGTGGTGCGAAAGCGGTTATTGATGGAAAGCTTTACTATGTAAGCAACCATCGGCAAGTCGAGGAACTGGGCATCTGCGGGCCGCATGTTGAGGAAGTGCTGAGGCGGCTGGAAGAGGAAGGCAAGACGGCAGTGGTATTGTCCACTGAAAACGCGCCACTGTGCATTATCGGTGTTGCCGATACGGTGCGTGAACACAGTGCCGAGGCAATCCGTCAGCTTCACGCACTCGGCGTGGTATCGGTGATGCTGACCGGCGACAATCAGACGACGGCCAGTGCTATCGCCGCCCAGGTGGGCATAGACGACGCGCGCGGCAACCTGCTGCCCGAGGACAAGCTGGCGGTCATTGACGATCTGATCCGCCGCTACGGCAAGGTCGGCATGGTGGGTGATGGCATCAACGACGCACCGGCGCTGGCCAAGGCATCCATCGGCTTCGCCATGGGTACAGCCGGAACCGATACTGCCATCGAGACTGCCGATGTAGCCTTGATGGATGACGATTTGCGCAAACTGCCGCACTTCATTCAGACAAGTCGTGACACCGCTCGCGTGCTGCGGCAGAACATCACGCTGGCTATCGGCATCAAGGGGATATTC
>JBAQWL010000066.1:0-22542 GCA_049298895.1 Gallionella sp. | reverse complement strand
CAATTGTCCAACTTGATCAGCTGGTTCTTGAGCAGCACATTCAGCATCGACGCTTGAACGAGATATGGGGGGGAATTGGCTGAATTGGTAATATTGGGATCTTCAAAATCCACGTGATAAGTCTTGTTTAATTTCTCCCAGTCTTTCTCATCCATTTCACGGTGTGTTTTGGAAAACACAAATCCACAATTTGGGCAGGCATAGTAATCAACCTCCCCCAAACCATATTCATTGAATTGTTTGCGAAAATAAAAATGGCTTTCGTGGTCGCATATAAAACATTTGGTCATTTCTTTTCCTATCAATTTCAAGTACGGGACTATATAGAGTAATTCTTCAAGAACTCTTTCGCGCCCTCAATTCCATTGAACATCAATACATCGATGATTGACAAAGAAGGTTCGAAAACGCCTCGTTGCGAATAAGCAATCTCCCGGGATTTCAGAAAGGAGAGCTTGATGTTACTGGATGAAAACTTCTCCCGATTGAACAGCGATTCTCCAGCCGCAGGATTGATATATTCGGATGCCCCCATTTGTTCGGCGATCCGAAGCGCCCACTCGCCTGCGCCACCAACGTTTGAGTAATCAAAGTTCCTTTCCGATGAAACAATGATTTCCGTCTTTATATCCAGATAAGCACATAGCGATCTTATTGAAAAGTAATTGATTGCAGCTATTCCATGTTCGTCATTGCCGAATAAAATCTTTCTTACGATTTCATTGGTTTCATCAAAATATCGAGCCGTCTTCTTGTAATGCGCCAACTGACCAATGATCCGTTCTTTCCAATTCTTATCCGAGTCAGCCTGCACGTTTTTGATTGACTCTGTCATATCGTGTTTTTTGAGCGGCACCAGAATATATTGCCAGCCGCCGCCGGGTTTGAGTATCCGGTTACGGTTTACCCAGCCATGTCTCATGTATTGAGCGTCATCGAACAACACGAAGCTATCCGCAGCATGGATCAACTGCCAGTATCCTATGTATGGAAAAAAATACGGCTGCATGATGGCAAGGCGATTCATTTGTCTGCGCCATCGACGATTAGATCAAGAATAATATCAACTTGGTCATTGGATAGGTCAGGGTAAATCGGCAAACAAATTACCTCACTCGCAATCTTGCTCGCCACTGGCAAATTCGATTCAGCAGCCGATGGCAAACCGCGATACATCGGAAAATCGCTAATCAGCGGATAGAAATAGCGGCGCGTATAGATGCCGCCGTCCCTAAGCCGTTGATACAGCTCATCACGGCTTGCTGGATACTCAGGCTTCACCAGAATCGGGAAGTAGGCATAGTTAGCGACCTTTTCGCCCGCGTCCGGCGGGCAGTGAATACCTTTCACACCAACCAGTCCTTCGCGGTAGCGCGCATCGATGGCTTTGCGTTTTTGCATGGCTTCATCAATGCCTTTGAGTTGCAGCAGGCCGAGGGCTGCGTTGAACTCGCTCATCTTGCCGTTGATGCCGGGTGCGACTACCGTCACCTCGCCAGCAAATCCAAAGTTTTTCAATTGGTCAATGCGCAGTTTCGTCTTGGCATCCGGACAAACGATTGCGCCACCTTCAAAGGTATTGAACACCTTGGTGGCGTGAAAACTCAGCACCGACAGGTCGCCGTGGTTGAGCAAACTTCCGGTATTCAATCGCACACCAAAGGCATGAGCTGCATCGTAGATCACCTTCAGCCCGTAAGTGTCGGCTATCTTCTGGATCGCATCGATATCGCAGGGATGACCGTAGCAATGCACCGGCATGATGGCGGTAGTTTGTGGAGTGATGGCGGCTTCGATCTTTGCCGGATCGAGGTTAAGCGTGTTCGGGTCGATGTCCACAAATACCGGTTTGATTCCGTTCCACAGCAATGAATGGGATGTGGCCACAAAAGAATACGGCGTGGTGATGACTTCGCCGGTGATACGCAACGCCTGCAGTGCGGTGATCAGGGCTATGGTGCCATTGGTGAACAGTGCGATGTGTTCCACGCCCAGATACTTGCAGAGCTCCCGCTCGAGTTGTTCGTGGAATGGGCCTGCATTGGTCAGCCATTTGCTTTCCCAAATCTTTTCCAGATAGGGGATGAACTCATCCAATGGCGGAAGGGAGGGCTGGGTAACGTAGATCGGTTTCTTTTCAATGCTCATCATTTACCCCAAAACAAGTACGCACTGTTCAATTAAAGATGAGTATCGTTTCGTCAATGTGTATGGCGAGAGACTTAAACTTAAGATAGCGGCCTGCACTATTGCTAACGCCATATTAAGAACAAGCAATATTTCATTTAATTGCTTCAACAAAAAATGTGAATTCCTTGCGTGCATTAACGTCTATTTTCGAATCGAAATTCTGGGAGCTTATTGCCGAATTTAGAAATCCAGAAATAATTAATAAATTTCTAATCTTTTCCATATCAAGGCAGATTTTATGTTCGCCAAATTCATATACAGACCTGTTAACGTAATCCATTGCACAAACCCTATCGGATAGAAGTGCGAATTTTTCGCTCAAGGTGTTGCGAAAGCTCTCAAGCAATTCTGTATCACCAGCGCAATAACATCTGAATACCTTTTGGAAATCTGGGACTCCCAATCTCAAGACACCACCCATCTCTAAAATACGATAACATTCACAAAGGTGTGCAATTAAATCATCGTGTTCAAGATGTTCAATAAAATGGGAACTGTATATGTACTCGATTGAATTATCCGGTATGTTTAACTTATTTCTCACGTCAAGCAAGATATCTGCCCTGCTATTAAAATCTATATTGATAAAACCATCTTTGATATCTGATCCAGACCCAAAATGCAGCTTCTTTTTTTTGCCAACAGCCTTCTCAATAGGAAGGTGTTATTCACAACATGACGAATAAAAATTTTAAATTCTTTGAGTAATATCCACACCTTCAACCTTAGCAAATGCAAAGTATAGTATTTGCTTCTAGCATATTTATTGGCCGTCATTTCAGCTTCACCTTTTCAGTTCTGATGTATTCATTTTTGAACGCAATACTTGTTGAAATAAATTGGATTGTTGTTATCGAGTGTTTTTCATAAAGATGATGTCAATACATTGACCTGTTGTGGAACTACGTTCCGTACCAACTTAGCCCAGTACACCCTGTCTGAAATAACTCGAAATGGGCTCAACCCTTGCACTCGTGTCAAGGCTTCCATAGTTCGCGGGTCAATTACGGCAACCATGATGTTGTACTTGCCAGAAGACAGCTCGACTTTACCCATGGACATCCGTATTTCCATTACGCCAGCGGGAAACAGGTTCAACTTCTCATCAGGGTTACTTAATGGCATACAAACCACCTCGCGCATCACCTCATCCATAATATAGACATAAATGATTGCTCCGGATCTGCTGCTATTGATATGCAGCTTTATCAAGCAGCCCAGCTCCGCACCATGTGATATGGTTGGTTCGATAGTTTCTACACGCTGATTATTTATCATCAGCTCGACGCTGAATATTTCAGCGTCGCCAGTGCCGGAAACCTGTCGCTGGTGTTTTACCAAACCAAAATACTGGTTGATGCCTTCGGATGGGTTAGTACTGTCCAGCAATATCCTGCCGTGATCCATCACCATGACACGTGTGCAAAGCCAGGATATCTGCTGCATATTGTGCGACACAAAAACAACCGCAGATTTGTTGGTAATTCGCCTTACCGTATTCAGGCATTTGATGGCAAAGCCGATGTCTCCGACCGCCAGCACTTCATCCAGAAACAGGATGTCCGGTTCTATCAGGATGGCGGCGATAGCAAAACCCAGGCGCACATTCATGCCCGAACTGTAGGTTTGCACGGGCGAATCGATAAATTCACGGATCTCGGCAAAATCGATGATCTCGTCTATCTTGCTGTCGACATGTTGTTTGCTCATGCCCAGCACGGCAGCGTTGACGTAGATGTTTTCTCGCCCGGTCAGAATGGGGTTGAACCCGGCGCCCAGTGCGATCAGCGCTCCTACCTTGCCGCGCATTTCGATACGCCCTTGGTCTGGTCTGATCAAGCCATTCAACATGCGCAACAAGGTGGTTTTGCCTGCGCCGTTATGTCCTATCAGCCCCAGGCATTCCCCACGCCTTAGCTCAAAGTTTATATCTTTGACCGCCCAGAATTCATCCGGGCGCAGCACACCATCCGCACCATGCCGCCTGCCCAGCAATTCGCTGCCGATATCCTGCATGCCGTACCACATGGATTTCTTGAGGCTGCGGCAAAACTTTTTGGACAGCCCTTCAACCTTGATCAGTGTCTCGCTCATTTCAGCTGCCCATACGTTCTATCAGGATAGGCATGGCCAGACGGAAAACGATCCAGAACAAAAACAACAGCAGGATTGCGGCAACATTGACGGCCATGTAATAGCCCAGGTACTCCGGGGTTGGTCCGGTTAGCCAGTCTCGCGCGGTAAGGATCAGCGGAGTGAATGGATTCAGCTGAAATAAAGTGGCAGGCAGGCCTTCCTTCGGCATCGCGAAAACCACCGGCGTGAGGTACATCAAAAATTGCATCAATAACGGGACGGCCTTGCCCACGTCGGTATACAGCAAACCTACCGGCGTAAGTGCCAGCCCGATAACGGTTCCCACCAGGATCAGCGAAATAATGCCTGCGGGTAACAACAACAAACCCCAACCAGGTTGGATTCCCAATACCACCAGGGCAATCAACAATAATGTGACCTTGATCAGCGCATTGATTATCGTCTGGTAGATGCCCGCAACCACAAGCGCCTCGCGCGGAAAATTGATTTTTGCCAGCATGCTTTTTGAAGCAGTGACCATTTGTAACGGGGCATTCAACCCATCCATCAGAATTGCCCACAACATTGTGCCTGTGAACACATATACCGGATAAGGCAAGGCTGTTTCGCTGACATTTACCACGCCGCTGCGGCTCAGAAAGATCCAGACCAGTGTATTTGCCAAAGGTAATATGATGGCCCAAAGAAATCCGAGGAAGGTTTGCCGGTATTGAGCGCTTAGATCGCGCACCGTCAATCGCCATGCGAGTTCCCTGCTGTCGGCCAAATCCCGCAACATCTCCCGCACCATTTTGAGCGGATTGACGAGCAATGATTCGGGCGTGTAGATGGTGATGCGTGTTTCACTCATTAACTTTTCCTTGTATTTCCATCATTTGTATTGATCAACCCACGTTGTACCATTTCGCCAATGACTTGCTGCACACACTCATCCAGCCCTGCTCCACCGGTATTAACTGATAACTCAGGATTTTCCGGGGCTTCGTATGGCGATGAGATGCCGGTGAATTCAGCAATTTGTCCGGCGCGGGCTTTTTTGTACATGCCCTTTACGTCGCGAGCCTCGCAGATCTCGATAGGTGCGTCGCAATAGATATCAATGAAGTCCCCGTGCTCGACCATGCCGCGCACGCGTTCGCGGTCGGCACGATAGGGTGAGATGAACGCGGTCAGCACAATAACGCCCGCTTCCATGAATAATTTGGCCATTTCGCCGATGCGACGGATGTTTTCTTCACGGTCTTTGCTTGAAAAGCCCAAGTCGCTGCACAACCCATGACGGACATTGTCGCCATCCAGCACGAAAGTGCGGCATCCTTGCTGATGCAGCGTTTCTTCAACAGCATGGGCGAGCGTGGATTTGCCCGATCCACTCAGTCCGGTGAACCAGATGATCGCGCCGCGATGTCCGTTTTGCGCCTCGCGTCGCGCGCGAGTGACGGTGGCGTGATGCCAGACGATGTTCTTATCAGTGGATGGTTTCAAGATAAATGCTCCGGTCGTATGTGGTCAGGTGGCCAAGGGCAAGTTAGATACTGTGGGCGATGTGGAAAGATTTGTCTTCAAAAGCACGCGCAAAGCCTCATCAGAAGCAGGCAGAACAAAAAATTCCGGGTTGTGCAGATCCGCCTTGTTGTATCGAAGCTCCTGCCCGGTGAAATCGCACACTGAGCCACCCGCTTCGCTCACTATCGCGTGTGCGGCGGCAGTGTCCCATTCCATGGTCGGGCCCAGGCGAGGATAAAAGTGTGCCTCGCCTTCTGCCACCAGGCAGAACTTCAGCGAGCTGCCCATGCTGATGGATTCGTGAGCACCGATGTGGTCGAGCAGCGCTTCGGTGCGCGCATCGCTGTGCGAACGGCTGGCAACCACTTTGATGGTTTTGCCTGCTTCATGCGGCTTTACTTTGATGGGTTGTGGGGCATTATTACCGCGTTGCACCATGGCTCCCACTCCGCGTGTGGCGTAGTAACAGACCTCCAGCACTGGCGCATACACTACACCCATTACCGGGACGTCATTTTCGATCAGCGCGATGTTGACGGTGAATTCTCCGTTTCGTTTGATGAATTCCTTGGTGCCGTCGAGCGGATCTACTAGCCAGTAGCAAGTCCATAGTTTGCGCTCAGTATAGGGAATGTCTGCGGCCTCTTCTGAGAGGATGGGAAGATTCGGGATGATCTTACTCAAGCCTTCAACAATAGTTCGATGTGAAGCCAAGTCTGCTTTGGTCAGCGGTGAGTCATCTGCTTTGCTGGTCACGCCTACATCACTGCTGCGATAGACCACCATGATAGCCTCACCTGCCCGGTGTGCCAGCGTTACGATCTTGGACAATAAGTCTTCGCATTGTCTGGTAGTCAGATGCTGAAGTTGCGGCTGGCTGTCGTTATCCGCAGTCATGACAGCCTGTAACAGGTGATCATTCATTAGCGCTCTCCATTAAACCTTTTTGTTCCGCTTCGCGTTTTAGCGCTTTGATCTCGACGCGCAGCTGCTCATACTCCTGGATTTTGTATTTGAGAAAGCGCACAGTAATACGCGCCTTTTCTTCGACGCCGTGCGGCGTGAGCAAGTAGGCATAGGCCAGCTTGTTATTACTGTTGCGGAAATTATTGACTTTCAGGCAGCCTTTTTCGACCAGTGCATTCAGACAAAAGTTGACCTTGCCCAGGCTGATGCCCAGGCGTTTCGCCATATCTCTTTGTGAAAGATCTGGATTGTCTTGCAGTGTCTTGAGCAAGCTATAGCTGGTATCGTCGTCGAACATGGGGGTGCGTTCAATGAATGAACGCGCATTACAACAGCCTTGGCCGGGAGTTGTCAAGCGGGAAAGAGGTAGTGTGAATCGACCGTGGTTCACTCCACAGTCTTGAAAGAACCGCAAAAAACACACTTGCGACCGTTCAAAAAGTGGGTCGCACAACTAAATACAGTTTGAACCCCAGTAACCATGTGTATCTTCAAAGATACACTGGTTACGAAACACCCTGATCACCTAAATCTATTGGCTGGTTCTTTATTGAAGAGCAAGATTGACTGTGGTTAGAGCTTCTTCGCCAAGAATCCCTACTGCTGCTTTCAGACGCAGTAAGCTGATGAGGTAGTTGTACTGGGATTGGTACAAGTCTCGGCGTGTCGCGAAGAGTTGCTGCTGTGCATTAAGGACGTCGAGGTTGGTGCGCACGCCAACTTCCTGCCCCAGCTTGCTCGCTTCCAGGACGCTTTTGCTGGAAGCGAGAGCTTGTTGCAAAGCCTGTACCTGCGCGATGCCGCTGACTACGCTGAGATAGATCTGGCGGGTTTGTGTCGCAACGCTGCGGCGGACGTTTTCCAGCTCCTGCTTGCTGCGCTCACGATTAGCTTCCGCTTCGCGCCATCTGGAATTTACTGCACCCCCCAGGAACAGCGGCATGTTCAATTGCACACCCACGCTCTTGTTGGTACTTTCACTAGAGCCGAAGGTTCCGCCGTTGGCATTGTTCTTTGAGTAGTTAGCGACCAGATCCAGCGTCGGATAATGTCCCCCGCGATTGCGCGCCACTTCTTTTTCCGCCAACTCAGCTGCTGCCTTGGCAATGGTGAGTTGTGGATTATTCGATAGAGCATCATCCACCCATTTTTCCATATCGGCGGGTTGAGGTGCTTCGAGTTTAAAATCTTTGCCCAAGAGCTTGAGATCTTGCGGCATCGCATTAATCAGCTGCTGCAAGGCACGGCGCTTGATCTCCAGATCGTTCTGCACCGCGATCTGTTGGGCGCTGGTCAGATCGAAGCGCGCTTGAGTCTCGAGGGTGTCGGTGATCGTGGCGCTGCCCACTTCAAAATTGCGTTTTGCTTGTTCCAGTTGTTCGGAAATGGCAGTTTTTTGTGCTTCGGCAAGCTGCACGCTATCTTGCGCAATCAGCACGTCGAAATAGGCTTGCGCAACGTGTAACACCAGATCTTGTTCGGCAATCTTGAATTGCGCCTCAGCTTGCACTACCTGTAATTCGGATTCGGTATAAGCCAACCAGTTTTGCTGGCGAAACAAGGGTTGCACCAGATTCACGCCATAGCCGTGGCTGTTGTAGCGATTATTGCCGCTCGTAAAAGGCGACGCGCCTTGATACAGCGTGGTTTGATCGTTAAATGTACTGTTCGCCGTGAGATTGACAGAGGGCAGCAAGGTGGAGCGGCCTTGCGGCAACTTTTCCAGTCCGGCTTGCCGTGCTGCGCGCGCGGCTGAGAACACCGGGTCATTGGCCTGTGCAGCGCGGAAAGTTTCCAAAAGGTCGGCCGCCTGCGCCGCGTTGCTTGCGCAGAACAGTGCCATCAAAAACAGTCTTAAGCGATAAGATTTCATTAGATTTTGTGCAATTAGTATATTTAGATATTTAATTCCCCACCCGCGCAATTCCATCCAAGTGGGTCAAAACACAAAGCGCTTGGGCTGTTGCGCATTTTGTAGCGGCGCAACGCTGGTTTCCATGATGTTGACGTTCTCATACGTATCGGGATCGACTCGGGTGATCAGCTTGGCTTCCATTACAGGGGCATCGCCTACGATAGCAAACAAGCGGCCACCGACTTTCAAGCTATTTTGAAATGCCGTCGGCAACACCGGCGAAGATCCAGTCAATACGATGACATCGTAATTCTCGCCTGTGCCCCAGCCCAGCGATGCATCGCCTATCTCAAGGGTAATGTTCTCGCGGCGTGTGGCGGCCAGATTTTGCCGGGCTATGGCGCTCAGCTCGGGCACTATCTCGACTGTGGTGACATGTCCAGCCAACGCGGATAGCAACGCGGTCAGATAGCCGCTGCCACTGCCCACCTCCAAGACCCGATCATTACGACGAAGATGCAACTCCTGCACGATGCGCGCTTCAAGTTTGGGTGGCCACATGGACGCCCCGTAGCCCAGCGGAATTTCCATATCCGCGAAAGCCATTTCTCTCATGCCCATTGGCACATAGTTTTCGCGGCGTACATGTTTAAGCAACTCCAGGATTCGAGCTTCTAGCACTTCGCATGGACGTATTTGTTGTTCTATCATATTGAAGCGTGCTTGTTCCATGTTTTGCATCTCTTACTCCTAAGTCGCTGCATTAATCCGTAATGAACCTTGCTGGCAGTATAGCAACACACTCATGCATGCTCAACACGGCCATAAAACGCATAGGCCAGATACGCATGAGCCAGAAGCGCGTAGTGTAGCTGATGCGCTGTTACGCCGGTAAACCATTAGGACGGCGTGCACTGTTTAAGCAACAAGCCGGACAAAATAGCAGGTCATCGCCCGAGCATTCCAACTTGCTTTGACTCAGTCTTTCCAGTACCTTGCACAACTCGCTGGGGGTCTGCTGTAAAGCAGTGAGAAACACCCTTTGAACCTGTACGGATAATGCCGTAAAGGGAAGCCTCCCCCGATGCTTCCCGATTTTAGGAGCATCAATATGAATACCCCTTTTCTTGATATCAAATTCCTTGCAGAGGACGCGCACGTTGATGCGGCAGCAATCAAGCCTTTGCCGAATTCGCGCAAAGTGTATGTCGAGGGTTCGCGCCCCGATATTCGTGTGCCGATGCGCGAAATCTCCCAAGCTGAAACACCCGCCAGTATGGGCGCAGAAATCAATCCACCGATTTATGTGTACGACTGTTCCGGCCCGTATACCGACCCGGCGGTGAAGATCGACATCCGCTCCGGCTTGGCCGACGTACGCTCCGGTTGGATCACCGAACGCGGTGACACCGAATCACTGGACAAGCTCAGCTCCGATTATGGCCGCCAACGCCTGAACGATCCTGATCTGGCGGAGATGCGCTTCGACCTCAAACGCTCCCCGCGCCGCGCCAAGCCCGGCAAGAACGTCAGCCTGATGCACTACGCGCGCCAAGGCTTCATCACACCGGAGATGGAATACGTCGCCATCCGCGAAAATATGCGCCGCAAGGAATACCTGGCAGCGTTAAAAGCATCTGGTAAGGCAGGAAACAAATTATCCGAATTGATGGGTAGGCAACATCCCGGGCAATCATTTGGTGCCAGCATCCCTGCCGAAGTCACGCCGGAATTTGTGCGCTCGGAAATCGCACGTGGCCGCGCCATTATTCCCGCCAACATCAATCACCCAGAAGTTGAGCCGATGATTATCGGGCGTAATTTTCTGGTCAAAATTAACGCCAATATTGGCAACTCTGCCGTCACCTCCAGCATCGGCGAAGAAGTCGAAAAATTAACCTGGGCCATCCGATGGGGCGCGGACAACGTGATGGATTTATCCACGGGTAAGCACATCCACGAGACCCGCGAATGGATCATCCGAAATTCGCCCGTGCCCATCGGCACGGTGCCTATTTATCAAGCACTGGAAAAAGTGAATGGCAAGGCCGAAGACCTGACTTGGGAAATCTATCGCGATACCCTCATCGAACAAGCCGAACAAGGAGTGGATTACTTCACCATCCATGCTGGCGTATTACTGCGCTACGTGCCCATGACGGCCAACCGCATGACCGGCATCGTCTCGCGCGGCGGCTCCATCATGGCAAAATGGTGCTTGTCGCATCACAAAGAATCCTTCCTTTACACCCATTTCGAAGACATCTGCGAAATCATGAAAGCCTATGACGTAAGCTTTAGCCTGGGCGACGGCCTGCGTCCGGGCTCGATCTACGATGCCAATGATGAAGCACAACTCAGCGAATTAAAAACACTGGGCGAGCTCACGCAAATTGCATGGAAGCATGATGTGCAAGTGATGATCGAAGGCCCCGGCCATGTGCCAATGCACTTGATCAAAGAAAACATGGATCTGCAACTGGAGCAGTGCCATGAAGCGCCGTTCTACACTTTGGGCCCGCTCACCACAGACATCGCACCCGGCTACGACCACATTACTTCCGGCATCGGCGCGGCAATGATAGGCTGGTATGGCACGGCCATGCTGTGTTACGTCACCCCCAAAGAACACCTCGGCCTGCCGGACAAAAACGATGTGAAAGATGGCGTCATTACCTACAAACTCGCGGCACACGCTGCCGATCTCGCCAAGGGTCATCCCGGCGCACAGGTACGCGACAACGCACTGTCCAAGGCGCGCTTCGAATTCCGCTGGGAAGACCAGTTTAATCTCGGCCTGGACCCGGACAAGGCTCGCGAATTCCACGACGAGACGCTGCCCAAGGATTCCGCAAAAGTCGCACACTTCTGCTCGATGTGCGGCCCACATTTCTGCTCGATGAAGATCTCACAGGATGTACGCGACTACGCGGCAAAGGAAGGGGTTTCCGACCAGGAAGCGCTAGAGAAGGGGATGGCAGTAAAATCCTTGGAGTTCGTAAAAAAGGGCGCGGAGATCTACAGTAAGGCATAATTTGCAAAGCTGCATCACCTTATCAACCAGCGATGTTCATCATAAATAAAGGAGAAAATCATGGCAACAGACAGCGTTTATCGTATTACAGAGTTAGTCGGAACCAGCAAAAAATCTTGGGAGGATGCCGCCGCAAACGCGGTCAGCGCCGCCTCAAAAACCTTACGAGATCTGAGGGTTGCTGAAGTAATTAAATTGGACATGGTGGTCGAGGATGGCAAAATCGCCGCCTACCGCGCAAGAGTGGCCTTGTCTTTCAAGTACGATCCCAAGAAATAAGATATTCAGTTCGCGAGTGGCTCTCTCAAATCGGGCGGGGGAGTGCTTCTCTCAGGTTTTCAACAAACCTAATCTGGTCGTTAGGCGCTACCCCAAACTGATGCGCTATCTGCCAAGCCCCCAGCGGGGTTTAGCTTGACCCTCTCATGAGTACCATTTCAGCCGTTAAATTATGACCCGCTTCGGATAGCGCATGGACGATATCTCTACAAAGGAATTGATCCTTGCTTATATGAGCGTTGTGGCTGCGGGAAATTATCAGCGACTGTACGGCTATAATCGCGCCCTTCCCATCTCTGTAATTTCATGGACATCATTCTGCTTCTCAAAGCCCTGATCCTCGGCATTGTCGAAGGTTTAACCGAATTCCTGCCGATTTCCTCTACGGGCCATCTGATCATCTTGGGCGACCTACTCGGCTATAACGACGAGTCCAGCAAGGTATTCAAGATTGTTATTCAGCTTGGCGCAATTCTCGCCGTGTGTTGGGATTACCGTAAGCTGCTGACAAAAATTGTGGTTGGGCTGCCCAGCGATGCGGCGGCGCGGCGCTTTGCGGCGCGGCTGTTCATCGGCTTTTTGCCTGCGGCGGTGTTGGGGTTGATGTTCCACGCTGCTATCAAGGCTTTGCTGTTCAACCCGATTACCGTCGCCACGGCACTGGTGGTGGGCGGTTTTATTATTTTGTATGTGGAGAAGCGCGCTTATCATCCGCGTATCCATTCAGTGGACGATATGCGTTGGTCGGTCGCGCTCAAGGTGGGTTTTGCGCAGGCGTTGGCGATGATCCCCGGCACCTCACGCTCTGGCGCAACCATTATGGGCGGGCTGATTTTCGGTTTGTCGCGCAAGGCGGCGGCGGAATTTTCGTTCTTCCTCGCTATCCCCACCATGTTTGCCGCGACGGTTTATGATTTGTACAAGAATTGGGCGCTGTTGCGGATGGAGGACTTGCCGGTGTTTGCGGTGGGGTTCGTGGCTGCTTTCATCGCCGCAATGTGGGCGGTAAAAGGTTTTATCCATTACATATCAAATCACACTTTTGTGGTGTTTGCCTGGTATCGAATTGTGTTTGGTTTGATTATTCTGGGCACGGCTTACAATGGCATGGTGAGTTGGTCGGCAAGTTAACAGGCGCAAACAGTTTGTTGCGGTGGCATAATTGCGGCACATAATCACTTTCAGAGATCCTTGGCATGACAAGAATGGTGCACTGCGTAAAACTGGAGCGCGAAGCCGAAGGTCTGGATCGCTTACCCTACCCCGGCCCGTTGGGTCAGCGTATTTTTGAGAACGTTTCCAAAGAAGCCTGGCAGGGCTGGCTCAAATATCAGACCATGCAGGTGAACGAAAACCGCCTTAACCTCGCCGATGCGGCGGCACGCAAATTTCTTGCTAATTTAATGGAAAAATATTTTTTTGGCGAGGGCGTACAAATGCCGGATGGTTATGTTCCACCCAAAAATTGAAACGCTCGGTAGTTTATATAAGCGTTGAGCACAAACCTGGCATAACCCCTATGACATTGCGTCTTGCCTTAATCCTGATCTTATCCGTGAGCTGTGCCTCATGCGATTTGCTGGAATATGACCGTAGTGGTTTTCAGTTACCAGTCCCAAAGTCCAGCACCAACATCAAGCCAAAAATATTCGATCTTAATAATCCGCGTGAGCTCGATAAACTGAGCAGCAAACTCACTGAAAAACGTGCTTTGTTTATCGGGGAAATACACGACCAGCCGGAACATCATCGAAATCAGTTGAGGCTTATTCAAAATCTATACGAGCATTATCCTTATATCGCCATAGGAGTCGAATATTTCCAACAACCTTTCCAGAGTCACCTCAACGATTACATTGCTGGCTACATCGACGAAAGGGAAATGTTGATCCGAACTGAATATTTCAAGCGCTGGAAGATGGATTATCGGATGCTGCAACCCATTCTCAGATTTGCGCGAGAAAAAAATATCCCGGTGCTGGCGCTAAATATTTCCGACGAAATTCATAGCAAGGTATTTAACTCAGGAATGTCCAGCTTGAGTCCGCACGAGCGCTCTCTGACCCCGAATGATATCCAGCCCGCTAGCAAGGACTATCAGGCAAGATTAAAAGCTATTTTCGATACCCATCCAGAGGGCAGCAGTTTCGAGACATTTGTCGAGGGACAATTGCTCTGGGACGAGGCGATGGCGGATGTCGCCGCGAACTATCTTAAAGACCGTCCGCAGACGCTGCTAGTGGTGTTGGCAGGTCTGGGACATATGATGTACGGCGACGGCATTCCGAAAAACCTCAATCGCCGCCTTGGTGGCCACTACAGCGCTGTAGCAATTAATGGCATCCAATTCGGCACACATCCGGGAATAGCTGATTTCATTCTTGACACCATAGGTGGCGAGGATTTACCGAAGCCGGGCAAATTGGGAATAACCATAGAAGACAGTAGTAATGGTGTGTTTATCACCAACTTGACATTCGACAGCGCGGCCAGAGCATCTGGCATCAAAGTAGACGACTTCATCGTTTCTCTCGATGGGATGGCCGTCAAGGAAATCGCTGAGTTGAAAGTCATAATGTTCGACAAGCGGCTTGGTGACGCAGTTCGTCTCGTGGTGCGCCGCAAACAACTGCTGGCGGGTATGAAAGAGTTGCCGTTTGATGTATTGCTACGCTGAATGAAAGGAAACTGCTAGCGTGCTAGGCTTTCTCGCAAATCGAGTTTGCCTCGTGTTGCTTCGATGGAACTACCGTCCTCTTGACGCACCGGCAAAGCAAGCAACGAACGCGACAAGGGCCAGATACCTTTGACTAGATTGGTTAATTTCGCACCCTCAAAAGCTGCATAGCTGTACTTGGAATAGTGCGGCAATTTTCTGGCAAGCGTCGCCATCATATCGGCATCAGGAACCGCGAGCCAAGCTGCGGGGGTTTGCTTGATATGCGCGGTTAGCGTAAGCGCATGTTGCGTGCGCGAGTACTCAGCGTTATCCAATCTGACACCCTGATCCGACAGCGTGACGCCGTTAACTCCAAGTGCGGTTTGGAATTCGCCGCGCCAACTGTTTTCCCAACCGAACAACCAGATCGCACCTTGTTGCGGAAGTATTTCGATGTTATCGTCCCATACGATATCGGTGCTGCGACCGACTTGCTGCTGCCAGCTTTTCGCTACCCCGAGGTATTGTGCTTTCAGGTTTTCCGGTGCTTTTCGGGGCAACACAATAAGCAACTGTTCCGTTCCGAACACCTGCGACAAGGCGGGCGGAATTTCGCTTCGATCAAGGCGGCGAAACACATCGAATTCTGGATCCACATCCACGCGCAGCGGCTGCTTGGTAAGCGGCAGATGAAACTCACTGTGCTTGTCTCTCATGTTCAACAAGGTCGAATAAATTCCGTCCTCTCCTTCCAATGTTACTGCCAGCGGCAGGTCGAGCGTATAGGCCAATCCGGGCTGGGTTTGCTCTATGGTGACGACTAACTCGAAGCCCGTTGCGACGCGGTATGCATTGGCTGAAACGAGGCGTAGTTGCGGCGCGCCCGCCAAGTTCACCCATTGTGTGAAAAATGGACTGATATCCTCTCCGGCCACAAGCGAAAATGTTTGTTCGACATCGGCGTAGCTTGCCCGCTTGAACTTAAAGTCGCGGTATAAATTTTGCAGGGCACGCACAAAATTATCATCGCCCAACCACCTACGCAGCATATGAAACAACATCATGGTTTTGCCGTAGCCCACCGCTTCGCTTTGCGCGCTATGGCGCGAGGTAAATTCTGTGAGCGGAAAGTCCCGTCCGGTGGAAACGAAGTCGGCGTATTTTTGTAATACGCTACGCCGATACTCCGCTCCCTTGCCCTTCTGTTCCTGCAACAGATGGTCGGCCAGATAAGCGGTCAGTCCTTCTGCCCAATTGCCGTTACGGTAATCCACATACACGCCGTTGCCCCACCAGTTGTGCAAAATTTCGTGCGGGTAAGATGAATCAACGATAAACGGTAAGCGGATAACCTGGCTACCCAGCAGGGTGAACGACGGCATACCGTAGCCGGTTTCCCAGAAATTTTCTACCAGCGCAAACTTGGCGTATGGATAAGTACCGATCAACTTTCGATAGATAGCCAGGTAGCGCGCTGTTGCATCTATATAACGCTGCGCGAGTGCCGCATCGTCTTGACGCAAATATACCAGCGTCTCGATGCCATCATCTTTTTGCTGGTATTCGGTGAATGGAGCAGCGATCAGGTAAATCTCGTCCTGCGGTTGGATTTCTTGCCAACCTGTGCTCACTCCGTTTGCCTTGATGTGCTTGCCTTGGCTAACCGCTCGCCAGTTTTGTGGCAACGTGATGTCGAGCGAGAAGGTCAACATGCCCGCACCCGAAACGTATTCCAAGTGCGGATACCACCCGCTTGCGCCACTGAGCACAACCCCTTCTTCGGCAATGATGCCTGGCGAGTTCTCGAAGCTACGTGCTTCGCGCACATCTTGACGAAGTGGATGAAATATTTCACCACTATAAATCAACGTGAAACTGTCGCTTCCAGTCGGAAGCGTGATGCGGTAATGGCGCATCCATTCTTCCGGCAAGGCTCCCTCCTCTGTTATCACGGCATCCGACGAAGCGGGGTGCAGATCGCGGTGCAGAGAGAAATTTAATGTACGTGGTGATCCAGATGGCAAACTTATACGATCTTTCACTTCCAGCTTATGTTGTTCTGGATAGAGCACGACATGCAGCTGATGATGCGGCAGTGATCCCGCATGGCAGGTTATGCCGATAAATATGAACGACAAGACGAGCAATGAACGCATCAAGTCAAACCCATACGGAGCAGTTCTTCATCTCGTCCTGGTCACTTCGAAGTTGCCGGAAATTTCCCCGTTGTATTTTTTATAAATTTTGCCCTGCAGTCCGCTTCGCTACACTCGCCATAAAGCGTTAGCGTGTGGTCACGCAAAATGAAGCCCAGCTTTTCGGCAATCGAACGCTGCCTCTTTTCGATGATGTCGTCGTAGAATTCCTCGACCCGCCCGCAGTGAGCGCAGACGATATGATCATGGTGCAGCCCTCGCTCCAATTCAAACACGGCTTGACCTCCCTCGAAGTGATGCCGTGTGACCAGTCCAGCGGCCTCGAACTGAGTAAGCGCACGATATACGGTAGCCAGTCCAATCTCCTCTCCGGCATCCAGCAGTAACCGGTAGATAGCTTCCGCGGATAGATGCCGATCCCGTGCATTTTCAAGTAGCTCAAGCATCTTGAGACGCGGTGTGGTAACTTTAAGGCCGACATTGCGCAGTTCCTGGCTTTCCATTAATGGCAACTCCAAAGTTTGGGTGCGGTAAAAGCGAAACTAATGATGACAGGCTGTGTTGAATACTCAACATGTGCGGTGTTGAGTTACTATATACTTGTAATCAATATTGAACACAGGGTTGTCATTCAGTCCAATTCCAACCTTCGACCAAATTCGACACTTTGTTCATACTACCCAAGACATCAATGCGTTTGATCCTAGTTTTGATCATACACAAATTACTTGCATATGAGAATAGTTATCATATAAGATGAGAACCATTCTCAACATATATCCATGAACAATCTTGCCAATTTCTATTGCCTGCTAACAAATGCCTTGGCGTAAGTTTGGACAAGGAGTTAAAGCATGTCACCCAAATCGCTCCTCAAGATTCCCACCGCGATCACTTTGTCTTTTTTGATTCTGCTGATGCCGGATGCCTATTCTGAAGCAGAGTCTGGTCAAGAGGCGCAAACTGTCCTTCATATGCTCGATTACCTGAGCGTGGATTATGGCGGTTCGGTATTGCTCGGCAGAGTGGTCAACCAGGGCGAGTACCAGGAACAGGCCGAGTTTGCAGCGCAATCGGTAAAACTGTTAGCCAGTCTACCCGAGCATCCGCTCCGGGCGACTTTGGTCGAGGATGCCCAGAAATTGGCTCACCGAATAGATGGGAGGGCTCCCGCAGAAGAAATCAGCACCGCTGCGCAGCAACTACGAAAAAAAATTATCTCTGCATACAGAGTTCCTGTGTCACCTCGGCAAGTCCCCGATTCCCAGCGTGCAGTGGTTTTATACCAACAGTTGTGTGTGAAGTGCCATGGCGTAGACGGACATGGTGATGGCCCCGAAGGCGGTATGCTGGATCCGAAGCCTGCCAATTTCCACGATGTGGTGCGCATGAACCAGCGCTCCGTCTATGGCCTTTACAACACTATTTCACTAGGTGTTACGGGTACGGGCATGGCAGCATTTTCGCACTTGTCTGATGAAGAACGCTGGGATCTTGCGTTCCTAGTCTCCAATTTCCGCAGCCAGCCGGAGCGTCTGGACCTGGGGCGCAAGAATTGGGAAAATCGAAATTTCCAGGGAGCCGTCCCAAACTTGCTTTCACTTACCACGCTTACGGCCAATGAGATCGGTACCAGGTATGGCGACAACACCAAGTCGGTTTACACCTATCTGCGCTCCGAGCCGCAGGCACTCATGGCAATGCGGCACGCCACGCTGATATTCTCCGCCGATCAGCTCGATCGAGCATTGGCTCGTTACCGTGCCGGCGATCAGGCCGAGGCCAAACGTTTAGCCATCGCAGCCTATCTGGAAGGCTTTGAGCCAATGGAACTCAGTCTCACCAGCCTTGACACTCAGCTTCGTCTCGACATTGAGCAGGAAATGATGGCGATACGCCAGCTCATCTATACCAAAGCCCCCGATGAAGCGTTAGCAATAAAAATCGAGCAGGCAAAAAGCATGCTCGGTCAAGCCGACGAGCTGCTGAGAGAAGGCAAGCTTACGATCACCGGGGCTTTTACCAGCTCGCTGCTCGTTTTGCTGCGCGAAGGATTGGAGGCAATTCTGCTGTTATCTGCGGTCATCGCTTTCGTTGTGAAGAGCGGTCAGCGCAACGCCTTGGTCTACATCCACGCCGGGTGGGGTGGTGCACTTTTACTGGGCATTCTTACCTGGGTGGTAGCATCCTGGCTCATCAACATATCAGGTGCTGAACGGGAAATCACGTCAGGAATCGCAGCGCTACTTGCCTCAGCCATGTTGATCTACGTAGGTTTCTGGCTACACAACATGGCTCATGCGCGGGCATGGCAGAACTTCCTGAAAAACAAAATGGGTAACGCACTGGAAAAGAAGACCCTTTGGGCATTCGCGCTGATCTCTTTTTTCGCTGTGTACCGCGAAATCTTTGAAACTCTGCTGTTCTACCAAGCGCTTTGGGCACAAACTACCGAAGGTACAAGATCCGCGTTGTGGAGCGGCATGCTGACGGCAATAGTAACACTGCTGGCTATAGGCTGGGGTTTGTTCCGCTTCGGTATCAAGCTCCCACTGGGGCCATTCTTTGCTGGGACGACGATATTACTAGCAATTCTTGCGGTGATTTTCGCGGGGCAGGGCGTCGCATCGCTGCAGATAGCCGGAATTGTTGCGTCCAGCCCCGTCAATTTCGTTTTGCTACCCATGTTGGGTGTGCACCCGACTATACAAACGCTGACGGCCCAAATGACTGCTATCGGGATTTTGATACTGTGTTATTACTTTCCGGTCTGGCGCAAACGCAGAAACCAGATCGGCAACCCAACAACTCCCCAAGCCTGATCCCTACGGTATCTGCCAAATCGGCGCGGCGCTAATAAATGGCCTGCTAGTGCAAGCTGCCCGAAGGTTGCACTAGCACCCAGGGACTTGCCCACCACCGCCCACACCAGAGCATCAGCCTCGAACCATGCGGCTGCCTGATAGGCGGTTACTTTGCATAGCTTGTCTGCTTCCATCCAGTGCTGAATTTGCGCAGCATTGTCCTCGGACATCTGGTACGCGACCTCGACCAGATCCAGATCGGCGGAAACCATCAGCGCCGTACCCCCGGCAAAGAACCGCTGCAGCTCCTTCCAGGCGATCTGCGCGGTTTCCAGATTCAGCCTGGTGCGAAACAGTTTGGCTCGATCTTGTATTGCATCCATGTCAACCACCAATCTTCCACGTCACATCTTCTCCGGCACGCAGCGGCACCAGTTTATGTTCGCCGAACGCCATGCTGTCCGGCACCCGCCAGCTTTCCTTGCGCAGCGTGATCCTGTCGGCGTTGCGCGGCAAACGATAATAATCCGCGCCAAAGAAGCTGGCAAAACCTTCCAGCTTGTCCAGCGCACCGAACTGATCAAACGCTTCGGCATACAACTCGATTGCGGCGTACGCGGTATAAATGCCGGCACAGCCGCAGTTGTTCTCCTTGGTGTGTTGCGCATGCGGCGCGCTGTCGGTGCCGAGAAAGAATTTCGGATTTCCGCTGATGGCGGCCTTGCCCAACGCCTCACGATGCACTTCGCGTTTCAGCACCGGCAGGCAGTAATAATGCGGGCGCATCCCGCCCTTGAACATCGCATTCCGGTTGTACAGCAGATGATGCACGGTGATGGTCGCGGCGATATGCTCCGGCGCGCCCAGCACGAATTGCACCGCATCGCGGGTGGTGATGTGCTCGAACACCACGCGCAATTGCGGCAAGTCGCGCAGTAACGGGATCATGGTCCGTTCGATAAATACCGCCTCACGATCAAACACGTCCACCGTCGGATCAGTCGCTTCACCATGCACCAGCAGCGGCATCCCGCAACGCTGCATCTCTTCCAGCGCCGGATAGATTCTGCGCAGGTCGGTCACGCCCGCATCGGAGTTGGTGGTCGCACCCGACGGATAGAACTTGACTGCATGCACCATCCCGCTTTGTTTGGCACGCTGAATCTCATGAGCCGTGGTGTTATCAGTGAGATACAAGGTCATCAACGGATCGAATCTCACCCCTGCCGGCAATGCCGCCAGAATGCGCGCGCGGTAGTCTTGCGCCTGTGCGGTAGTGGTGACCGGCGGCCTGAGATTGGGCATCACGATGGCACGGGCGAATTGCCGCGCGGTGTCTTGCACGACAGATTGCATCAGCGCGCCGTCGCGCAGATGCAGATGCCAATCATCAGGGCGTGTCAGTGTAAGTTGTTGCATGGCGGATCCCGGCAGGAAATATAAGTGAGATTGTAATTCAAAGACCCGTGCATTGCCTTTTCTTGCCCTTCAGCATGGCTGCCTGGTGACCTGCCGGGAAATATCAACGGGGTTTCACAGCACGATGCCGGTCCAGCCAATATCCCCAAATGACCAACAGCCATTGCAGCTGCCCTGCCCAGGCGATCGCCACGACGCTGGGCGGTGGCGGACCGAACAAATTGCCGGCGTAAATCAGCGACAGAAACGCGACCAATCCCCACCAGCCCCATTTGCCGGCAGGGTCCTTCGGGGTTGTCGCTCTGGCATACAGCCAGACGCCAATCGCAAACAGCGGGATTTCCACAGCCAGTGTAGCCGGCAAGGATGACCACAGGTTCAAGCCCAGCTTGTCCGAACTGCCCGGATATAGAGGCAGGTCCGGCTGATGAACGATCAAATCCAACAGCCAATGGCTGACCACCAGCAGACCGAGCACCAGCGCGACATTGCGATCGCGCCGCAGCAGAAAGTGAACCGTGCCCAACGCGATGGCCCAGCCCAGCACCGCCAGCAAGCTATGCGAGACCGGGTAATGCTCGAACAACAAAGGCGTGACAGTTGTCGCGCCGGGAACGATACGCACCTGTTCTATCCCCAGCAGCAATAACGTGGGCCACAGCAGATCGATGAACTGTGCTGCCAGCAACAGTGTGCCCAGAGAGGTTTTACCGGCGACGGCTTTGGCACCAAATCCTACGCCGAAATGACCTATGAACATTTTCACCTCCCGATTGGAAAGAAGGCCATGGGAATTTTCTTTGGCATTATTTAGGGCGTACGCAATTCAATAAAACAAATTAAGTGCGAAGTCTTTTATCGCAACCTAACAAAATATTTCAACTCAAGCTTCTTTGAATTTTACCGTCATGGCAGGATTTTGCTCCGCTTGAAGTGGAGTAAGCCAGGTAGCGTTGACCACAATCAAAATTGCTGGGACACTACGCATTGAGTTGGCATTGGTAAATTGTAGTACGTAGACAGCCGATTAACCCATGATTTTTCTTATCTCTTTGCAGAACCCGCATTCGGATTAAATTGGAGTCTCTTCAACACTCGATGCAAACCAGATTTCCGGCAACCTATTATGATCAGACTCGACGAACATGAAGCCAGGAAGAAATGAACCATGCAACTGCGGCAGCGGCAAGAAATTCAAGCATTGTTGCGAGAGGAAAGCGGTGCTCAGCCCTTCAGCACCTCCACCTGTCGAGTCAAATCAGCTCTTCGCCTTGTTAAATGCCGGCCGTTACGCCGAACTAGAAAGTCGGGCGCGTCTGCTGGTTAGCCAGTATCCGAATTTCTCGATTGGCTGGAAATCGTTGGGCGTTTCCCTGCATATGCAGGGGAAAGATAGCTTGGTCACATTTCAGAAAACAGTTGAACTTTTCCCTGGTGATGCCGATGCACATAATAATCTTGGCAATGCCTTGAAAGATCGTGAGCAGTTCAGGAGCGCGGCCGCTAGCTACAGCCGTGCATTGAAAATTAAACCAAATCTTGTTGGCACTCTTTGCAATCTAGGCATGGTCCTGCAT
>JBAQWL010000065.1:0-13600 GCA_049298895.1 Gallionella sp. | reverse complement strand
CGTCGAAGGTGGAGGCAACCACTTCACCACGCACGGTGCGGGTCATCTCGGTCACTTCTTCAGGACGTCCGTCGATCAACAGCACGATCAGGATGGCATCAGGACTGTTCGAGGCGATAGAGTGCGCGATGTGTTGCAGCATCACGGTCTTGCCTGATTTTGGCGAGGCCACCAACAGGCCGCGCTGTCCCTTACCTATCGGCGCGACGATGTCGATGATGCGTCCGGTGATGTTTTCCTCTGCCTTGATATCGCGCTCAAGGATCAGTGGTTGGGTGGGGAATAAAGGGGTGAGGTTTTCAAACAGTATCTTGTTCTTGGCATTCTCGGGCGGTTCGCCATTGACCTTGTCCACTTTCACCAGCGCAACGTAGCGTTCACCGTCCTTGGGGGTGCGTATTTCGCCTTCGATCGTGTCGCCGGTGTGCAGGTTGAAACGGCGTATCTGGCTGGGACTTACATAGATGTCATCCGGGCCAGCCAAGTATGAGGTGTCCGGAGAGCGCAGGAAGCCGAAGCCATCCGGCAGGATCTCCAGCGTGCCATCGCCGAAGATGCTTTCGCCCTTTTTCGCCTGACTTTTCAGCAGGGCGAAAATGACATCCTGCTTGCGCATTCGGTTGGCATTTTCTATTTCATTGGCCGCGGCCATTTCAACAAGTTCGGTTACGTGCTTGGTCTTCAGGTCGGATAAGTGCATATCGATGCGAGAGTGGTGATTGAAAGAAGGGTGATAGGGAAGTGCTGAATGAAAGGGGTTGGTTCGGGTGAAAGATGTTCACCTGCATGGCCTATGGATACTTCGTTTATATATGTTTTAGTTACTAAGAGACGAAGCTGGAGAGGAGATGCGGGTGTGACAGTAAACGCTTTAAATGTGGCTGTCAATAAAAGCTGTCAATTGGGATTTCGACAATGCGCCGACCTTGGTGGCCGCGATGTCCCCGTTCTTGAACAGCATCAAGGTCGGGATGCCGCGTATGCCGAATTTAGCCGGCGTTTGCTGGTTCTCGTCCACGTTCAGCTTGGCTATAGTCAAACGACCCTCATATTCTTTGGATATCTCGTCCAGAATGGGCGCGATCATGCGGCAGGGGCCGCACCACTCAGCCCAGTAATCCACCAGCACGGGTAGCGGTGCTTGCAATACCTCGGCATCAAATGTGGCGTCGGAAACGTAATGTATATGTTCACTCATGTTAGGGTCTCGCTCAATGAGAGTTGATTCGGAATGCGCCAAGCGGCTAGCTGGGGGGTAAATTGCAGAATTTCAAGTGGCATCCTAACCCAAATAAGGCCGTACTGTGAAGTGAATTTATTCTTCTTGACTCTGTTAAAATGCCGGGATGTTGATTCTTGGAGTACCCCTATGACCTATGTTGTTTCCGAATCCTGCATTAAATGCAAATACACCGACTGCGTGGACGTGTGCCCAGTGGACTGTTTCCGCGAGGGACCGAATTGTCTGGTGATCGACCCAGACGAGTGCATCGATTGTACATTATGCGTTGCGGAGTGCCCGGTGGAAGCGATTTATGCCGAGGATGATCTGCCAGTGACTCAGCATCATTTTATCGCACTGAACGCAGAATTGTCCAAACAATGGAAGCCCATAGTTGCAAAGAAAGACGCTCCTGCCGATGCCGATGAGTGGAAGGATGTGAAAGATAAGCTGCATCTGCTCGAACGCTGACAAAAACTGCTGCGCTTGGCATAACTGTGTTGCTCAAGGACTCAAAATGCTCATTTACTGCAATGTAAACTTAGTTTTTTGCGAGTTGGTCGGCAAGCCGCCCATCCCTGCGAGACCTACTTCATCCTTTCGCGCCTTGTTCTGCCTTCTCTCGCGACGTTTTTCAGCACTCTAAATTAAGTATGGCTTCCGTGAAAAGCGGCGGCACGCAAACAGCGTCCGCTGTTTTTTTTGATTCTGTTGCTCGCCACATCCTGACTCAGCACGCGCCGCCAGACCTGCGCGGGGCAACGGTGCTGTTGCCCAACTACCATGTTGCCCAGCCGCTGGCGCAGGCATTAAGCGCGGCGGCCAATCTGCCTGCATTATTGTTGCCGCAGATGGTCACCCTCAAAGACTGGGCGCAATCCATTCCCCTAGACACCCTTATCCAGCCGGACACACAGCGCATCACTGCCTTGTATCAGGCTTTGCGCGAACGTCGCTGGTTTGCCGATTCCGATTTGTGGAATCTTTCGCGCGAATTACTGGGTTTGATGGACGACTTGACCCGTCACCATGTCGCATTACCGGAATCGGCTGACGAGTTTTCCCAGCAGCTTGCCAAGGCTTATCAGGCGCGCAATGGACAGGCGATGCAGTTCGAGGCACGGGTGGTGCATGAGTTGTGGTACGCGATGGCGACGGACGGGGAGTTGGACGGCGTGCGCGCCTATCAGCAGAGGCTCGCGCTGTTGGCGCAGCGGGTGGATGTACCGCTGTACATGTTGCTAGCCTCGGATCTCGCGGCTCCGGAACACCATTTTCTTGAAGCCTGCCGCGTGCGTGTCGCCGTCACGGTATTTGATCTGCGCGAGATGGTAGCCGATGCGCCGGATTGCGCACTGTTGTCACGCGCTTTGCAACATACTGCTGAAAACGCAGACCTGCGCAGCGATGCCGCGATCCTGCAAAAGCAACCCTATGCCGCATTGACTTATCGCCTGCATCTGTTCGGTGCGCACGGTCTGGAACAGGAGGCACGTGCCGCCGAGGTGCAGGTACGGCGCTGGCTGCTGGCGGGCAAACGGGATATCGCGCTCGTTGCGCAAGACCGTCTGGTGGCGCGACGTGTGCGCGCTCTGCTGGAGCGTGCCGGCGTGCTGGTGCTTGACGAAACCGGCTGGACGTTCTCCACGCTGGCAGTAAGCACGGTGCTGATGCGCTGGCTGGATGCGCTGCAAAGTGATTTTTATTATCAGGACTTGCTCGACCTGCTCAAGTCGCCGTTCATCTTCGCCGATCAAGCCGCTCACGAGCGCAAGCAGGCCGTATACCAACTCGAACAGCTGGTGCGCAAACACGGTGTGGCTTCGCACCTCGATGCTTTTCTCGATCTGGCACACGGTGAGGCCGAGGTACAAACGGCGCTGGCGCGGTTGCGCCAGGCAGCGGAAGGATTACGCAGGAACAGCGACACACTGGGCGGTTGGCTGCGCGCGCTGGATGAAAGCCTGTCCATACTCGGCGTATTGCAAGGTTTGGCTGCTGACGATGCAGGCGCGCAGTTGTTGCAGGCGCTGCAAATCTGGCAGCATGAACTGGCGGCGGACAATACGCGTTTCAGTCGCGCTGAATGGCGGCATTGGCTTGCACAGCAGTTGGATGCGCACACCTTTCGCGACAGCAGCATAGAAAGCCCGGTGTTGATCACCCACCTGGCTGCCACGCGCTGGCGCGCGTTCGATGCGGTGCTGCTGCTCGGTGCTGATGCGTCGCATTTGCCCAGTACCGACAACGGCAGCATGTGGTTCAACGACGCGGTGCGCAGCACGCTCGGTTTGCCGACGCGCAAGTGCAAATTGATGCAGCAGCGCGATGATCTGCTGGCGCTGCTGGCCATGAATAACACGGTACTGGCCACTTGGCAGGCCAGCAAAGATGGCGAGAAAAACCTGTTGAGTCCATTTTTTGAAATGCTGCGCGCGCTGCATGAGCTGGCTTACGGCGATGATTTGAGTGAGTGCAAGCTGGGCAAGCTGCTGGCAGATGCTCAGTTACGTGCTGCCGAATTTCCATTGCCGGAAAAGTCTGCGATACCCGCTCCAAGCTTGCCGAAAAGCCTTATTCCTGGACGTATATCTGCCAGCGGTTACAACAGCCTGGTCGCCTGCCCGTACCAGTTCTATGCGCGCCACATGTTGCGTCTCAACGAACTGGACGAGGTGCGCGAGGGCGTGGAAAAGCGCGATTATGGCGAGTGGGTGCATGACATTCTGCATCGTTTCCATCATCAGTTTCCGCTACTAGGTGGAAATGATCGCGTGTTGCTCGAAAAAGCGTTGCAGCGTATCAGCAGCGAGGTGTTCGCGCACGCGGTGGAACGCGACTATATAGCTCGCGCATGGCTGCTGCGCTGGCAACAGGCGATTCCAGCCTATCTGGACGCGCAGCTAAAAAGCGAAGCGGAGGGTTGGCGTTTCCAAAATGGTGAAGTGCCGTTTGAATTGCCATTGACCGAAGCGTTGACGATGCACGGACGCATAGACCGCGTGGATGTGCAGACTCAGGCCGATGGTTCGGCGCGGGTACTGGACTACAAGATGATGGATGCGACCCGGCTGCGCAACAAGCTTAAAGAGCCGGGGGAGGACGTGCAACTGGCCTGCTATGCCTACGTGTACGAGGCCGACGAAGCGGCTTTCATCAGCATCGAAAAAGACAAGGTGATTTCAGTTGCGCCGCCGCAGGATGTGACCGAACTGGCGCAGGCCAATATTGAGCGGCTGCTGGTGGTATTCGCGCAGATGCGCGACGGCGCTGCCTTGCCCGCACATGGCGTGGATGAGGCCTGTGTGTACTGCGAGATGCGCGGGTTGTGCCGCAAGAGCGATTGGAGCGCCGGTTGATGGATAACCGCATCGCCCTTGATCCAAAGCACAGCGTCGTGGTGGAAGCCTGCGCCGGCAGCGGCAAGACTTGGCTGCTGGTGTCGCGCATCGTGCGCCTGCTACTGGCTGGCGTGCAACCCGGCGAGATACTCGCGATCACCTTCACGCGCAAGGCCGCGCAGGAGATGCAGGCGCGCTTGCACGAGTGGCTGCATCTGCTTGCAGTACAAGATGACAATGACGTTAGACAATTTTTGCGTGAACGCGCTGTCGATGACATTGACGATGCCTTGCTGGCAAAAGCGCGCGGCCTGTACCGCGACGCATTGCTGGCGCAACCTGCTATCACCATCAGCACTTTTCACGGCTGGTTCATGCAGGTCATCCAGCGTGCGCCGCTGAACGCAGGCGTACCGGTCGGCATGCAATTGCTGGATCGCACTTCTGCGCTGCGCGATGAAGCGTGGCAGGCATTTGCCAACAGCCTGCGTGCCGCGCCCGATGGTGAATCCGCACAGTTCATGCAATGGCTGTTCGCCGAATACGGACTGTATAACACGCGCACGCTGCTGGAAAATTTTGTGCACAAGCGCGCCGAGTGGTGGGTATATACACAGGGCAAGAAAGATGCCGTAGCGTGGGCGGTAGAACAGTTGCACAACGAACTCGAAGTGGATCTGGATGCCGACCCGATTGCCGATGCCTGTGCCGATGAAAAACTGCAGGCAGCCGTGCTGAGATTTGTACAGGTGTTGGCAACTGGAACCGAGACACAGTACGGCCATGCCAGCAAGCTGCAAGCCACTTGGGAAGTGGGTGATCCTCACCGGCGCTTTACAGCGTTGACACTCGCGCTTTATACCCAGACCGATGTGCCGCGCAGTTTCAAGCCGACCAAAAAACAGAATGCTGAAGCATTCCTGCTTGCGCGCGATGTGTTGTTCGGTAAGCTGCAAGCCGTGCGCGATGCCCTGGACGAACTGGCAGCGTTGCGCATGAACCGTGCCGCGCTGTATTGCGGTGCTGCTCTGCTGGAACATTACCAGGAATTGAAGCTGCAACAGCAGCAGATGGATTTCACCGATTTGGAATGGCAGGTGTGCCGCATGCTCAACCAGAGCGATTGCGCCGAGTATATGCAATACAAGCTGGACAGCCGCTACCGGCACGTGTTGCTGGACGAATTCCAGGACACCAATCCGTTGCAGTGGCAGATACTGCAATCATGGTTTGCCGCGTCTGCGGCAGTGGATACTCGGCCCACCGTGTTTGTGGTAGGCGATCCCAAGCAATCCATCTACCGTTTCCGCCGCGCCGATGCGCGCCTGTTTGGAGAAGTGCGCGGATTTTTGCAACGGGAATTCGGCGCGCACCACCTGACGCAGAACGAGACGCGGCGCAACGCACCTGTGGTGCTGGCCGCGGTGAACGGCGTGTTTTACGAACATCCAGACGGCTTCGCGGATTTCGAAGAGCATGTTGCCCATCATCAGGACTTGCCCGGTCATGTCGAAGTGTTGACGCTGGCGGTTGCGGAAAAATTCGAAGCAGAAGTGTTGCAGGATGGAAGGCTGAATCTGCGCAACCCGCTCACTACGCCGCGTATCGAAGAGCAAAGCGGCGCTCGCGAAATCGAGGCCGAACAGTTCGCCGCGTACATCGCCGCAATAGTTGCGAGCTGGAGTGTGCAGGACAATGGTGCCGTGCGTCGCGCCGAGTACAGTGACATCATAGTGCTGGTGCGCAAGCGCCTGCACCTGCACGTGTATGAACATGCCTTGCGCGTGCGCCACATTCCGTTCCTGACTTCGCGGCG
The DNA here is from genome assembly GCA_049298895.1 of Gallionella sp. Taxonomy (GTDB): domain Bacteria; phylum Pseudomonadota; class Gammaproteobacteria; order Burkholderiales; family Gallionellaceae; genus Gallionella. Next base: position 7,221 of record JBAQWL010000065.1, on the reverse strand, counting down.
CGGCGGTCTGCTCGACACGCTGGAAGCGGAAGACATCCAGGCGCTGCTGACTTTCTTGATCACACCATTTGCCGATCTTGAGCTTGCGCAGACATTGCGATCGCCCTTGTTCGCTTGTTCGGATCAAGACTTGATTCAGCTTGCCGCAGACACAAAAGGGCGCTGGTGGTCCCGGTTGCAACGAATTGGTCAGGGTGGAGACGCGTCCGCTGAACTGCAACGTGCCCATTGTCTGCTGCAAGGCTGGCTGGCTCTCGCAGATAAATTGCCGGTGCACGACCTGCTCGACCGCATCTATTTTGAGGGCGATTTGCTGCATCGCTATGTGGCGGCGCTGCCAGTCGAGCTGCACGAGACGGTGCGCGCCAACCTGCAAGCCTTCTTGGAGATCGCGCTCAACGTGGATGCTGGTCGCTATCCCAGTTTGCCGCACTTCCTTGCCGAACTGCGCGAATTGCGCGCGTTAGAAAGCGAATCTCCGGACGAGGGCAAGGTGGGCGAGATAGGCAACGCGCTGCGCATCTACACCGTGCACGAGGCCAAAGGGCTGGAAGCGCCTATTGTGTGGCTGCTAGACGCCAACGATACGCAAAGCAAAGCCGACAGCTACAGTGTGCTGATCGACTGGCAATCCAACGCACCGCGCCCGACGCATTTCTCCCTGTTCAGCGACAAGCGCGGGCGCGGCGTGAAGCGCGCGCCTTACTTCGATGCAGACAAGGCTTATGCGCGGCGCGAGGAAATGAATTTGCTTTATGTCGCGATGACTCGTGCCAAACAGTCGCTGCTGGTCAGCGGCAACGGCGAAATGGCGGAGTCATCCTGGTATGGAAGAATCGCGCAAGTTGTGAAGCCGCGCAGTAATCCCCTACTGGCTGCGGCAGGAGACGTTGCACCTGAGCAAGAAAAATCATCAGTGAAAATGGATGCGGCATTGCTATGCTCGCTGCCGACCGGAAAACGTGCCGCCCGTAACACGATGCAACAACAGCGCGGCACCTGGCTGCACGCGCTGCTTCAATACCTAACCCCGCCCTATGCTGCCGTCGACAAAGCTGCTCTTCAGGCGCAGTGTGGCATCCCGCTCGGTGAGATGGAAGCTCTTTGGCAACAAGCGCAGGCTTTGCTTGCGCAAGCATCGTTACAACGTTTCTTCGATCCGCAACACTACCGCGCCGCGAGCAATGAAATGCCCTACGTCAACGCATCAGGCGAACTGAAACGCATAGACCGGCTAGTAGAGTTTGATGACGAAGTGTGGGTGCTGGATTACAAGTTCGGTGACATTGAGGATGCCGCGCGTTTTCATACACAGATGCAGGAATATCGCTTTGCGATGCAGGCGATATATCCGCACAAAGCGGTGCGTAGCGCGCTGATTTTTGGAGATGGGCAGTTGCAGGAAAGTTAATAAGGAGTCGTGTTACAGTTTTACCAGTTGACCTGTTGTGCAGGTTGGATAAACTACACGCCATACCCATCAAGTCAGGATTTCACACATCATGTTTGAACATCAGGATGTCCTTGCGGCATTGAACGGTAAATTGCCATTAGCGGAAAAAATAGCATACGTCCATGGTTTGTTGAAAGCGCGTTTTGATTTTATCGACCGGATTTCGGTGGCGATTTATGATACAAAAACCGATTTGCTGAAGACTTATGTGCACAGTACGAACGATGAGAACCCTTTGGTTTTATATTCCGCCAAGCTCGCAGATTCAGTATCGATGAAGGAGATATTGAAAGTAGGCCGTCCTCGAGTGGTAAATGATCTCGATATATTCAGCAACGTAGAGGCAGAACACGCTCGTCGCCTTTCCACTCTGCAGTATCAATCCAGCTACACCATGCCAATGTTTCTGAATGGGGAGTTTTTCGGATTTTTGTTCTTCAATTCACGTCTAAAAAATGTCTTTGATGAGTCCACCTTGCATTATCTGGATATGGTGGGGCACCTGCTATCGCTGCTGGTGATTCATAATATGTCGACGACCCGAAGCTTGTATGCAATTGTAAAGACGGCCGCGAATATAACTTTGCACCGTGATTTTGAGACAGGAGCACATCTTGATCGCATGTCCAATTATGCGCGCTTGATCGCCAAAGAGGTGGCAAAAAAATACCAGCTCAACGATGAGCTCGTGGAGCATATATTTTTATTTTCCCCGCTGCATGACATCGGGAAGATCGGCATATCAGACAGCATTTTGCTGAAACCGGGCAAGTTGACGGAATCGGAGTTCGATACCATGAAAACCCATGCCGCGAAAGGTGGAGAGATCATTGACATGATGCTGAAAAATCTTGGATTGGACGAATTTCCCCATGCGGAAATTTTACGCAATATCGCGCTTTATCATCATGAGGCGCTCAATGGCAGCGGATATAACGGGATGATGGATGAAGAAATTCCGGTAGAGGCAAAGATCGTTGCAGTCGCGGATGTGTTTGATGCGCTGACCAGCGTTCGCCCATACAAGGAAGCATGGAGTAACGACAGGGCATTTTTGTTTTTGCAGTCTATGGCGGGCAACAAGTTCGATAATGACTGTGTGGCCGCATTGATTAATTGCCGCAACGACGTAGAGGTCATACAAAAAAGATTTCAGGAAGATCATCTCGGCTAGCCCAGGCACACCGACTATGGCAAAGTGTTTTAGTGTTCTCACGACAGTTGTAATCGGAGCAATCGGGTATCATCCTTTTCCGCTGACCAATACCCCGGATTTCTTTAATTCTTGACTATGAATCCCACCCTCATTTTTGATATCGAAAACATACCTGACATCGCCGGGTTGCGTACCCTGCATGAACTGGACGAACGTGTCAGCGATGCGGAAGTGGCGGAGATGGCGTTTCAGTTACGTCGCCAGAAGACAGGGGGCGATTTTCTGCCGCATCATCTTCAACAGGTGGTGGCTATCTCCTGCGTGCTGCGCGAGGGAGACAATTTCAAGGTCTGGTCATTGGGTGATATGCACGAAGACGAAGGCAGCATCATCCAGCGCTTTTTTGATGGTATCGACAAATATACCCCGAAAATTGTGTCGTGGAACGGCAGTGGCTTCGATTTGCCGGTGCTGCATTATCGCGGCTTGATCCACGGCGTGCAGTGTTCACGCTACTGGGATCAGGGCGAGGATGACAAGGATTTCAAGTGGAACAACTACATCAGCCGTTATCACGCGCGTCACACCGATCTGATGGACCTGTTGGCGATGTATACCGGCCGTGCAAACGCGCCATTGGACGAGCTTGCCAGGCTGATCGGTTTTCCCGGAAAGCTGGGCATGGATGGCAGCAAAGTGTGGGAGGCATACCAGCAAGGCAAGCTGGAAGAGATACGCAATTATTGCGAAACCGATGTGGTGAATACCTATCTGGTATTCGCGCGCTTTCAGTTGATGCGCGGGGTGCTGACTCGCTCACATTATCAAGAAGAATGCGAGCTGGTACGTGCTGAATTGAGCAAGCTCGATCAGCCGCACTGGAAAGAATTCCTGGCTGCCTGGCCTGAGTCAAAATAGCAATGAACAACGCTCTGTCATTCCCGCGCAGGCGGGAATTCGGCAATTCAAAATGCATTTTGTTTTAACTCACTGGATTCCCGCCTGCGCGGGAATGACGGCCCAAATAAATTTCGACATAATCCATGAACTCAGTAAAAATTGAATCCTTGGACCAGGAAGGCCGCGGCGTTGCGCGCATCGAAGGCAAGGTGATCTTCATCGAGGGTGCACTGACGGGTGAAACCGTCAGCTATAGTTCCTATCGCAAAAAACCGTCGTTTGAATTGGCGCAGGTCACGCAGATATACAAATCCTCGTCGATGCGCGTGCAGCCCAAGTGCAAACACTTTGGCGTGTGCGGCGGATGTTCCATGCAGCATCTCGATGCCAGTGTGCAGGTCTCGGTTAAGCAGCGCATTCTTGAAGACAGCCTGTGGCACATCGGCAAGGTCAAGGCGGAAACCATACTTCCACCAATCTACGGCCAAACCTGGGGATATAGAGAGCGTGCGCGCCTGTCGGTCAAGCATGTCATCAAAAAGGGTAAGACACTGGTCGGCTTTCACGAAAAGCGTAGCAGCTTTGTCGCCGATATGCAGAGCTGCGAGATCCTCGCTCCCAAGATCGCCAGGCTGTTACCGTTGTTGGCAGAGCTCATCAGCGGCCTGTCGATTCGGCATCGCTTGCCGCAGATCGAAGTGGCGGTGGGTGAGCACGTCGATGCGTTGGTGCTGCGCGTGATGGATCCGCCCACCAGTGAGGATGAAGCGGCACTGCGCGCCTTTGCTGACAAACACAAGGTGCAATTCTGGTTGCAATCCAAGGGGCCGGATACCGTCATCCCCTTCCACCCACTAGACGCACCCGCCTTGTCCTACAGCCTGCCTGAATTTGGTATCACTATGCCATTTGCGCCTAGTGAATTCACCCAGGTGAACAGCGCACTAAATCGCGTCATGATCAGACTAGCCATGCGTTTGCTTGATCCACAACCTGGTGAACGCATCGCTGACTTTTTCTGCGGATTGGGCAACTTTACGCTGCCCATCGCGCGCAGCGGCGCGCAGGTAGTGGGCATTGAAGGCAGTGCCGCATTAGTGAAGCGCGCCACCCAGAGTGCCAAATACAATAGCTTGTCCGTCAATACCGGGTTTCAGGAGATGAATCTATTCGCGATGGACGAGGTGAAGCTGGCACAACTGGGAAAATTCGATAAATGGCTGGTCGATCCACCGCGCGACGGTGCGATGGAACTGGTGAAGGCTATTACGCCGGTGAGTGGGCCTAACCGGATCGTATATGTAAGCTGCAACCCCGCGACACTTGCGCGCGACGCGCAGGTGCTGGTAGAGGATCATGGCTATACGCTTAAAGCGGCGGGCGTGATGAACATGTTTCCGCATACTTCACATGTCGAATCGATTGCGGTGTTCGAGAAAATGTAGGGATATGTTCTGAAAAACCGGAAAGGCGGCACAAGCCGCCTTTCCGGTTTGATGCAAAGATGACGCACGAGCAGTGTATCAGTCCCGTTCGCCGCTGAAGGCCATCAGCAGACTCAACAAATGGATGAACAGGTTGTAGATGCTCAGGAACAATCCCAGTGTTGCCATCACGTAATTGGTTTCGCCGCCATGCACGATCCGGCTGACGTCATACAGGATGTAGGCGGAGAAGATTAGCACTGCAATCGCGGAAATGGTCAGCGACATGGCGGGTACCTGGAAGAACAAATTTGCCAACGATGCGACGATCAGCAGGATCAGCCCAATGAACAGAAATTTGCCCATGAAGCTGAAATCTTTTTTGCTGACGGTGGCCAGTGTCGCCAGGCTGAAGAAGATGATGCCTGTGCCACCAGCGGCCATGGCAATCATTTGCGCGCCGTTGCTCAGATTCAGCGCTACTTGCAGAATAGGTCCAAGGAACACGCCAGCGACGAAAGTAAAGCCCAGTAAGGCCACGATGCCCCATATGCTATTGCGCAGTGCACTAACAGCGAACATCATGCCCATCATTGCGCCAAACATCAGCAGCGCGCCCATGATCGGGCTTTGCGCCAAGAACGAGAAGCTCATAGACATGCCGACGAATGCGCCGATGATGGTCGGGATCATGGTCAATGCCAGCATCATATAAGTGTTGCGCAGCACCTTGTTCTGTTCTGTTGCGAGTGTGCCGATACGGCCTGCGGTTTGGATTTGCATGTGTAGCCTCCTGAAGTTGATCGTTTTTACAATTGCACCGATGAGACCGCTAACTGCCGGAAAAGTTTCGATCCTGAATATAACAGGAAAACGCTTGGCGGAGGGCGTGAGATTCGAACTCACGAAGGGTATAAGCCCTTGCCAGTTTTCAAGACTGGTGCATTCAACCGCTCTGCCAGCCCTCCTAATATCTTTATTACATTGTATTATCGCCAGTTTTGGCTGCGACATAACCTAAAGGTTAGTCTGCGCCGCAACAAGCTCGTAAGCGAGCGTGTTGTCAAGACTGGTGCATTCAACCGCTCTGCCAGCCCTCCTGAAATTATTATCGCTTGATACAGTTGCAAGCATTTCAAGGCCGCGCATTTTGAACCAAGCCGACGGGCATGTCCAGAAAAAGCCGAGCACATGGTCAGCTGCGTACGCAGTCTGCCCAGTTGTTGGGTGTTTCATAGAGCCGCACTTGCTCAAGGCGCAGGTGGTTGCCGTAGGAGTCCTGATAAGCGGGGTCTAGAATTTCAAAAGCAGCTTGAGCGAGATTCTCCGCAGTGGGTACGGCATCGAGGATGACAGTCTTGTGATCCGGCAGGCTCGCCAGAAAGTCGCACACCTGTTTGTCGCCGCGATACACCAGAAAGGCGTGATCCCAGGCATCCACCAGTTTTTCCTTGGCGATCAGTTTGACATCGGAGAAATCCATCACCATGCCCTGTTCGGATAATCCTTCTTTGGTGATGATGTCGCCGGACAGGGTGATCTCGATCGCGTAGCGATGGCCGTGCAGGTGCTTGCATTGGCTGTTGTGGTTGGGGATGCGATGGCCGGCATCGAATTCCAGGCGGCGGGTGATGAGCATATTGGATCGGGAGGGTTTAAGTGGCAAAGATTATACCCTGCCGGATTTTCAAGGCAGCGCATCGTTGCATGAATTCGCGCTGCGCCTGCTCATGTTGCGGCGTCCCATAGCGCAATGCGCTATAGCGCGCGGCGAGGTCATGGATGGCATCGCCCAACTCGGGGCGGGTCGCGGCGATCCGTGCTGCATAGTCAAACGCGCCTTCGTGTGCGGCGCGCGGTAGCCCCATCTTGGCTAATTTTCGGCATAGTTTGAGCCATGCGGCTTGCACCTTGTCTGGCTGGCGTGTGTATAGATGCCGCAACATGAACAGTGCGAATAGGGCGATTAACAATCCTAATCCAGCCATCAGTCCCATGGCCATTTTTTGCCAGGTTATGGATTCCATACCAAGGCGGGTCAGGAATGCGAATTGCCGTTCAGTGTCGTAGCCCAGTACCCACTGGTTCCATTGATTGGCGAGCGCATCCCAGTTCAGACGCAGATTGCGCAGCCACTGTGGAGGATTGCGCGCCATGAAGGGTAGGGCAGCGTTGTTCGACAAAGCTGCAGACAGGTTGCGCTGGATGCGCTCAGGGGCGATGGCGGCAGTTGGATCGACCCGCACCCAACCTTGCCCAACCAGCCAAACCTCTGCCCAGGCGTGTGC